>CANORV010000049.1 GCA_947569245.1 uncultured Mycoplasmatota bacterium
GATGGTGATGATGATTATTTACGTAGATGTTTGGATTTTTATAAAAAATTTCATATTATGGCATATGGTGTTAGTTTAGAAGAAGAAAGTATAGAAGGGGAAATAACTAGGTATTTAGAGGAATTACAACCAGATGTTGTAGTAATAACAGGACATGATGCTTATTACAAGAGAAAGGGTGATATTAAAGATATTCATAATTATAAGAATACAGAAAATTTTGTAAATGCTGTAAAAATGGCTAGAAATTACGAGAAGGCACATGATAAATTAACTATTGTTGCTGGAGCTTGTCAATCTAATTATGAAGAACTTATAAAGGCTGGTGCTACTTTTGCTTCAAGTCCAAAAAGAATAAATATACATGCTTTGGATCCAGCAGTTATTGCAGCCAGTGTTTGTTTATCTAATAGAAATGAAAAACTTGACCTTATTAATATTTTGGAAAGAACTAAATATGGTTCAAATGGTATAGGTGGCGTTATTACCAATGGAGCTATGTATGTGGGGTTTCCTAGATGAATATAGCGGATATTAAAAGTTATGTATTGAAATATAAGGGCAAGAATGTTAAATTTAAATTTAATGGTTCTAGAAATCAAACAGAAGAATTTGATGGTAGAATCATTGGAGTGTATAAAAATATATTTATTATTGAAAGTGTTACTGATAATCGTATAAAGTCTTTTAGTTATAGTGATGTTTTGGTTAATAATCTAGAGATTCTTGAGGAATAGTTAATTATTTGTATATTTCGACAAAAAATTTCTCTAATATATTGCATTTTATTTTTGTTTAGTATATTATATATTTATAAAGTAATATACTTTAGAAGGAGGATAGACATTTATGAAAATTACATCAGTAAATGTACGTAAAATTGAAAAAGAAAATTCACGTATGAAAGGAATGGCAACAGTTGTTATTGACGAAGGATTTGTAGTACGTGATATTAGAATAATTGAAGGGGACAAGGGTTTATTTATTGCTATGCCAAGTAAAAAAAGACCAGATGGTGAATATCATGATATAGCACATCCAATTAATCAGGAAGTTCGTTCTATGTTTGAAGAAGCTATTTTTAAGGCATATGAAGAAGCTGAAGTTACTGATTCAACAGAACCAGTAGAAGAATAATATTTATACCAACTAGATTAGTTGGTTTTTTTGTTCTAAAAATAATTTTTTTACATAATATTTATTAGGAGGAATATTATGGACAAGGATACAAGTATTAATAATTATAATCATAGTATTAGTATTGTAGAAAGAAAAAATATTTTAGTAACAGGAGTTAAAAAAATAGATAGTTTTGATGATGAAGAATTTTTAATGGAAACAGTTATGGGGTATTTACTTATTAAGGGTGCTGAACTCGAATTATTAAAGCTTGATACACTTCAAGGAAATGTTTCTATAAAGGGATTGTTAAAATCTTTTAGTTATGTAGAAGACGGAAAAAAAGATAAGGAATCAAGTATAATAAATAGGTTATTTAAATAATGGACTTGTTAGTACAGATACAAAGCTTGGTATATTCTTTTGTTTATGGATATTTTTTCTCATATATATTAAATTTAAATTATCAATTTTTAACAGCTAAACACATTGTAATTAGATTACTAACGAATTTATTTTTTGTTATAGATAATGTTTTATTATATTTTATATTACTTAGAATTATAAATTCTTCTATATTTCATGTATATTTTTTGTTTATGATAATTTTGGGATTTTTATATGGAAATAAATATAGTAAAAAAATAAGAAAAAGGAAATTTTAACTAATACGTTTAATAAAATCAATAATATTTTATAGTTTGAATGCTACTTGTAATAAATTTTACTGCAGCATTTTTTTATTTGTGTTTATATCTACGCAAATTTTTTTGTAAATAGTTGTAAAGTTCTAAAATAAGACAATTTATTCTCTTGTAAAATATCAATTATCTTTTTATAATTTATATAAGGAAAGGTAGGCGTTTTTATGTCTAAAAAGGTTGTAGTAAAAAGATTGAAGCCAAAAAAGAGTAAAGCACGTTTAGTTTTTCTTGTGCCATTAGCTAGTATATTAAGCATTTTGATGGTTGTTAGTATAGGAAGTTATTGGGTACAAATTATTGATAAGTATCAAGAAAAAAGATATTTAGATGATAAAATGATAGAACTTAAAGAAAAAGAGGATGAATTGCAAGTTGATGTTAATAAACTTCAAAATCCTGATTATATAGCTAGATATGCTCGAGAGAAATTTGGTTATTCAAAGGCTGGAGAAGTTATTTTAATGTTTAAAAATCGTAATCAAGAGACTATTAATTAAGTTTCTTTTTCTTTGAAAATAGAAAAAATTATTATATAATACTATATGAACACTTAAATTATAAGGAGTTGGGTGAAATATTATGAAGAAAGTTGTGTCATTTTTGATAAACGATTTAAAACTAAAAAAAGATGATGTGATAATAGCAGGTATTAGTTTTGGTCCAGATTCTATGGCACTTTTATATATTTTGAAAGAAATTAGAAAAAAGATTCCAATAAAAATTGTTTGTAGTCACGTTAATCATAATGTTAGAAAAGCTAGTAAAAAGGAAAAAATAGATTTAGAAAATTGGTGCTTAAAGAATGATATTATTTTTGAATCTATGATTATAGAAAAATATAGTGATGATAATTTTCATAATGAAGCACGAAATATTAGATATCATTTTTTTGAAGAATTGATAGAAAAATATCAAGCTAATTATTTGATGACAGCACATCATGGTGATGATTTGATTGAGACTGTTTTAATGAGATTAGTTAGAGGTTCAACATTAAGAGGATATAGTGGTTTCTCATCTATTGTTTCTTATGACAAGTACAAATTAGTAAGACCTTTGATTTTTGTAACTAAGGATGAAATAATTGCTTTTGATAAAAAGCATAAGATTCCTTATGCAATAGATAAGTCTAATTACAAAAAAATATATACTAGAAACAGATATAGAAAACATGTTTTACCATTTTTAAAAAGTGAAGATAAAAATGTTCATGAACATTTTTTGAAATTTAGTAATATGTTGATTAGTTATGATGATTTTATAACTAATCAGGTGAATAAAGTTTTTAGTAAAGTTTATTATGATAATAAAATAGACATTAATAAATATTTTAATTTAGAAGAACTGTTACAAACGAGAGTGATATATAAAATATTAGAAGATATTTTTCAGGATGATTTAATGCTTGTTAATGATAGACACGTTAAGTTAGTTAGAAACTTAATAGAAACAAAAAAGAAAAATTCTTATGTGTATTTACCACACGGAAAAAGATTGATTAAGTCTTATGATATTATAGAAGTAGTAGAATCTATAGATGAAGTTACTTCTTATGAAATTGAACTTATTGATTATGCTGTACTTCCGAATGGACGACATTTGGAAGTAGTTGATGAATGGGATAGTAATGGTAATGATATATGTAGATTGAATAGTGAAGATATTACTTTACCTCTTTATGTTAGAACTAGAAATCATGGTGATACTATGTCTTTATTGGGAATGAATGGTCATAAAAAAATAAAGGATATATTTATCGATAAAAAAATTTCTGTTAGTGAAAGAGAACTATGGCCAGTAGTTGTTGATTCAAGGGGAATCATTGTTTGGTTACCTGGAATAAAAAAGAGTAAATTTAATAGAAAAAAATCAGAAAAAAGTGATATAATAATAAGATATTACTGATGAGGAGGAATTAATTTGAAAAAAAATACGATAAAAAGAGGATTGCTTCCATATTTATTTTTGGTATTAATGATATTTGGAGTATATTATTTTTATGACATGATGAATAAAAAAGTTCATAATTTAACTTATGATCAAATGATTACTGCAATGAATAAAGGTAATGTTGAAGAAGTATTAATTACACCAAAAAATAGGGCAAGTGTATATGAGATTAAAGGAAAACAAAAAGGATATGAAAAAAATGAGTATTTCTTTGTTAAAGTTCCGCTTAGTGATCAAGTAGTTAGGGAAATGCTTGAAGCTAGAAATATTCATAATTTTAAGATGTCGACTGCATCTGATCCTGGATCAAGTTCACTTTTACTAATTTTGGTAAATGTTGTTCCTACAATAATATTGATAGGTGGTGCTTTCTTTATTTTAACTAGACAAATGGGTGGAGCTAATAAATCTATGGATTTTGGAAAAAGTAAAGCTCGTTTGAATAATGATAATAACAAAGTAACTTTTAAAGATGTGGCTGGATTAAAAGAGGAAAAAGAAGAAGTTGGAGAGTTAATTGACTTCTTGAAAAATCCTAAAAAATTTACTAAGCTAGGTGCAAGAATTCCTAAAGGAGTTTTATTAGTTGGACCTCCTGGAACAGGAAAGACATTACTTGCAAAAGCTGTTGCTGGAGAAGCTAATGTTCCATTTTATTATATAAGTGGTTCTGATTTTGTTGAACTTTTTGTAGGTGTTGGTGCAAGTAGAGTTCGTGATATGTTTAAGCAAGCAAAGCATAATGCTCCATGTTTAATATTTATAGATGAAATAGATGCCGTTGGAAGACAACGTGGAACAGGTCTTGGTGGAGGACATGATGAAAGAGAACAAACTTTGAATCAATTACTTACTGAAATGGATGGTTTTGGAGCTAATGAAGGTATTATTATTATAGCTGCTACTAACAGAGCTGATGTACTTGATCCAGCATTACTTAGACCTGGACGTTTTGATAGACAAGTAACTGTTGATTTACCTGATGTTCGTGAACGTGAGGAAATCTTAAAAGTACATGCTAAAGATAAAATTTTATCAAACTCTGTTAAATTAGAAAATTTGGCTAAGAGAACTCCTGGATTTAGTGGTGCAGCTCTTGAAAACTTATTGAATGAGGCAGCACTTCTTGCTGTAAGACGTAATAAGGATGCTATAACAATGAGTGAGATAGATGAAGCAACAGATCGTGTTATAGGTGGACCTGCTAAATTAAGCAGAAAATATACTGAACATGAACGTGAAGTAGTAGCATATCATGAGGCTGGTCATGCTGTTTTGGGTATCAAATTACCTAATGCAGATGATGTTCAAAAAATAACAATTATTCCTCGTGGTCAAGCTGGTGGATATACTTTGATGATGCCAAAAGAAGAAACATACTTAGCTACTAAGAGTGAGCTTTTAGAAAGAATTATAGGACTTCTTGGTGGACGTGTTTCTGAGGAATTAAGATTTAAAGAAGTAACAACAGGTGCACATAATGATTTTGAAAAAGCAACTAAAATAGCTCGTGCTATGGTTACTGAATATGGAATGAGTGATTTAGGGCCTGTTCAGTTAGAGCAACAAGAAGGTGGAGTATTCTTAGGTAGAGATTATAATAAAAGTCGTAATTTCTCTAATGAAATAGCCCATGAAATTGATAAGGAAGTAAGAAAAATAATAGAAAATTGTTATGAAAAAGCAAAGAAAATACTTACTGAAAATCAAGATTTAGTTAAACTTATTGCAGATAGTCTTTTAGAAAATGAAACTATTACTAAAGAGCAAATTGATTATTTAGTTGAAAATGGAAAAATGCCAGTAGAGGAAGTATTAAGTGATTATTCTGTTAATGAGTTAAAGACGCGTGCAAAAGAAATGGGAATTAAAAATTATTCTAAAATGACAAAAGATGAGTTAATAGATGCTTTAAATACTAGTGATTTAGATAGTGATAAATCAGGTACTGAAAAGAAGAATTAATTTTATAATTTCTTCTTTTTTAATGTTGTTATATTAGGAATAGTTATTATTTTTCTAAATAATGATAATAAATAGTTAAAAAAAAACTATTATCTGTTATTTATTCTTGATAGTAAGTAATTTTTGGTTTATATTATCTAGTAAGAGGGTGATTTGATGTGGTACATTGGGAATGTTAAAATAGAAGCTAAAACAGTACTTGCTCCAATGGCTGGAATAGGAAACTCAAGTTTTAGGAAAATCATCAAAGAGATGGGCTGTGGTCTCATTTATGCTGAAATGGTGAGTGATAAGGCAATTTTTTATAAAAATGACAAGACTATTGATATGTTATATATGGAAGAAGAAGAAAGACCTATTGTTCAACAGATATTTGGAAGTGATAAAGAATCATTTGTCGAAGCAGCAAAATTTATCGAAAAGAATATGCATCCTGATATTATAGACATTAATATGGGTTGTCCTGTTCCAAAAGTTGCTGTTAGAGCTCAAGCTGGTGCAGCACTTTTAAAAGATCCAATTAAAATTAAGGAAGTAGTAGAAGCTGTAGTTAATGCGGTAAATGTTCCAGTCACTGTAAAAATAAGAAGTGGTTGGGATAATGAACATATAAATGCTGTTGCGGTTGCTAAAATAATAGAAGAATCAGGTGCAAAAGCTATTTGTATTCATCCTAGGACTAGAAGTCAGGGGTATACTGGAAAAGCTGATTGGACTATTATAAAGGCTGTAAAAGATAGTGTAAATATTCCAGTTATTGGTAATGGTGATATATTGACACCAGAAGATGCAAAAAGAATGATAGATGAAACAGGCTGTGATGCTGTTATGATTGGTAGAGGTGTTTTAGGAAACCCATGGTTAATTAGAGAAATTAATTGTTATTTAGAGAGTGGTGAGCTTATTTCAAAACCTTCTTTTATTGAAAGGGTTGATATGTGTTTAAAACATCTTGATAATCTTAAGAATTTAAAAAGTAATAAGCAAGTTGTTTTAGAAATAAGAAGTCATATAGCATGGTATTTAAAAGGAATTCCTAAATCAAATGAAATAAAAAATAAAATATTTATAACTACATCATTATCTGATATAATAGAAATACTTAATGGTTATAAAATTTATTTAAGAAAAGAGGGATATAGTGAATAAAGCATATTTTTTTCCAAGAGTTATAGCATATTTTATTGATATGATATTAATAATGATAGCGTCTTATTTTATTTCTTTTATTGTTCCACAGAATAAAGATGTTTCTGTTTTAAATAAGGAATTATCTTTATTACAGCAGGAATATTTAAATAAAGAGATTAGTGCAGATGACTTTATTGATAGAGGAAGTATTCTTGTTTATGAAAGTGATTATGCTAATTCTGGTGGAATAATTATTCAAGTTATAATAATTATACTTTACTTTATTATATTTCAGTTTTATAATAATGGTCAGACTTTTGGTAAAAAGTTGATGGGAATAAAAGTTATTAACAATGATGGTGGAAAACTTACTTTTAATAGCATGGTTTATCGTTCATTAGTTATAAACTCAATTCTTGTTAATTTTATTAGTATTTGCTGTTTGTATTTCATGAATGCAAGTTCTTATTATAGTTTAGCAGCAGCAACACAGGTGGTTAATGGGATAATTTTTGTTGTGACTATGATAATGGTTATGTATAAAAAAGATGGCCGTGGTATTCATGATATTATTTCTGGTACAAAAGTTGTAATGGTTAAGTAAAAGGGAGTGGTTAATATGAGAGAATTTACAGAGCAAGAATTAGTTAGACGTGAAAAGGCAAAAGAATTACGTGAAAAGGGTATTGATCCATTTGGAAGTCGTTTTAATAGAAATGAAACAGCTTTGTCTATAAAAGAAAAATATAGTAATATTGACAACGAAAAGTTAGAAGAAATGAATGTTTTTGTATCAGTTGCTGGTAGAATAATGACAAAACGTGGAAAAGGGAAAGCTGGTTTTATGCATATTCAAGATAAAACTGGTCAAATTCAAATATATGTTAAGTTAGATAATGTTGGTGAAGAAGATTACGAGTTATTTAAAAAAGCTGATATTGGGGATATTGTTGGTATAGAAGGTGTAGTTTTTGTTACTCATATGGGTGAACTTTCTGTTAGAGCTTTAAAGTATGTACATTTGGTAAAAGCTTTGAGACCATTACCAGAGAAGTTTCATGGGCTTACAGACATAGAAGAAAGATATAGACGTAGATATGTTGATTTAATAATGAATGAGGAATCTAAACGCCAAGCATTTATGAGACCTAAAATAATTCGTTCAATTCAAAAATTTATGGATAATAGGGGATTTGTTGAGGTTGAAACACCAATATTGCAGCCAGTTTTAACAGGGGCAAGTGCTAGACCATTTACGACTCATCATAATGCTTTAGATATGCCATTTTATTTGAGAATTGCTTTAGAATTACCATTGAAGAGATTACTTGTAGGTGGAATGGAAGCTGTTTATGAAATAGGTAGAACATTTAGAAATGAAGGGGTAGATGCACGTCATAATCCAGAATTTACATTAATGGAAGCATATCTTGCATATTCTGATTTAGAGGGAATGATGGAACTTACAGAGTCAATGTATCAAACTGTTGCAAAAGAGGTTTGTGGTAGTTTAGATTTAGTATGGAACGATAAAGAAATTCATTTGGGTGGTCCTTGGAAAAGAGTTCATATGGTTGATGCTATAAAGGAAAAAACAGGAATTGATTTTTTTCAAGAAATGACATTAGAAGAAGCAACAAAGTTAGCAACTGATAGAGGACTTACAGTTGAAGCTCATTTTACAGTTGGACATATAATAAATTTATTTTTTGAAGAGTATGTTGAAAGTACTTTAATTCAACCAACTTTCCTATATGGACATCCAGTAGAAATTTCTCCGCTTACTAAGAGAAATCCAGATGATCCACGTTTCGTTGATAGATTTGAATTGTTTATTGATGGAAAGGAATTTGCTAATGCATATACTGAACTTAATGATCCAATTGATCAATTAGAAAGATTTGAAGAACAATTACGTGAAAGAGAACTAGGAAATGATGAAGCTAATGATTTAGATGTTGATTTTATTGAGGCTCTTGAGTATGGTATGCCACCAGCTGGAGGAATAGGTTTTGGGATTGATAGACTTTGTATGTTGATGACTGGTACTAATTCAATTAGAGATGTATTATTATTTCCACATATGAAAAATAAGTCTAATATGTAATAGAAGAGTTCAGAAATTTCTGAACTCTTTAGTTTTATGTGAAATGGAAAAGTAAATTCCAGTTTCAATATAAATAAATAGAATTAAGTCTTACACAAAGTTCTAGTTTAATATTTGTAACACTAAATTCCGGTTTTATGCCGAGAAAATTCATTGTTTTAGGCAGGATAATATCGTTATACTTTAAAGTAAAGTAATTGCTTTTTTCAATTACTTTACTATCTTTTTCCCAGATATTATCTTGGGTTCATGAAACAATGAAGGAATTGGAATAAATCCGGAATTTAATCTTTCATTTTTTGTTATTTTAATTTCTGTCTATTCTTCATTTTTAAATGCTTTCCTCCATTTTTTCTGGCTTTTTGTCTTACACTATAGTTACATAAAATTTTTCTTGCTTTTACTTTTACAATTCACCCTCTTTAGTTTTAATGAAAATTTAGTGAAAAATCTTTGTATTTTAAAGTATTTATTGCTATAATTAATATGGGAGGGTTATTATGAAAAAACATAATTTATTAAAAGTTGTTTTATTTACTATTTTAGTTGTTTGTTTATGTGCTTGGATTTTTCCTACTGGTATGTATTCAGAATCGTTTATAATAAGTGATAAAACGCAGATAGGAATCTTTGATTTTACATCTTATCCAATGATAATTTTTTCTTATTTTGGATATGTAGCATTCTATATTTTATGTGTTGGTGCTTTATATGGTGTACTATCAAAAATACCAGCATATAGATTATTACTTGAAAAATTAGTAAATGGTTTTAAAGGTCATGAAACATTGGTTTTATCTGTTATTACTGTTTTGATTGCTATTATAACATCAGTAACTGGTTTATCTGTTGGTGTAATGTTTTTATTTCCTTTTGTTATATCTTTAGTATTGTTAATGGGATATAATAAAAATGTTGCTGCATTGGTTACAGTTGGAGCTTCTGTAATTGGTACAATGGGAATTACTTTAGGTTTTGATGGAGTTCAATTTTTTTATACTACATTATCTAGTGAATTAGATATTTGGACTGAAATTATAGCTAAAGTTGTTATGTTGATAATTGGAATTATTTTACTATTATTTAACTTAATTAAGTATGCAAGTAAGACAAAAAATAAAACTGAAAAGGAAGTTATCGATGAACTAGTTCCAGAAAAGGTAACTGTTGATACTTCAAGTAAGAAAGTTAGAATTTGGCCAATTGTACTTGTTTTAGATGTACTTCTTATCTTAATTATTATGGGATTAATTCCATGGGAAGCTATGTCAATTAATGTATTCAATGATGCACTTTCTGCAATTCAAGATTATACTTTATTTGATTTTCCAATACTTGATAAACTATTAGGAAATGTTTATGCTTTTGGTTCATGGTCTTTATATAATGAATTGCCTGCTGTTATGTTAATTTCGTCTATTATACTTGGAGTTATTTATTTAAAATTTGATCAATTTTTAGATGGAATTTGTTCAGGTATAAAAAAAGCATTTAAGCCAGCTATTATTATGTCATTAGCTTATTTGGTATTAATAATTACTACTAATCATTCCTTTCAATTAGTATTTGTTGATAAGGTAATGCAATTAACAGATAGTTTCAATGTTGTTACAGCATCATTTGTTGCAATGTTTACTAGTATTTTCAATATGGAATCTACTTACGTTGCTCAAAGAATTTTGCCATATTTTGTTGGTACTTATACAACAGTAGAATTATATCCATTAATAGGAATTATTTTCCAAGCTATTTACGGACTTACTATGTTAATTGCCCCAACTAGTGTTGTACTTATTGGTACTTTATCTTATTTGGATGTATCTTATAGTAGTTGGTTAAAAAATGTATGGAAATTATTTTTAGAGATATTAGCAGTATTACTTATTATTTTCTTAATAATATTTGCTATTTAGAAGCGGTTCTTTGTCAAGTAGTGTTGGTGAAGCCAAAAACTGATGATAAATGAATTGT
>CANORV010000050.1 GCA_947569245.1 uncultured Mycoplasmatota bacterium
TATACTTTAACAGATACAATATTAGTTGATCCAACAACGATAACTGATTATAGTAGTAAAAATTATTACATTTGTTATGCATCAACCAATATTAATATGGATAATAAATTAAGTACATCTCAAAGTTATCGAAGTTGTACATCAATTTACAAAATAATTGGAGTAACTAAAGAAGAAACGACAACAACTGGTCCAAGCGGAATGGTTTTCGATATGATAAAATATATAATAAAGGGATATGAATATAAAAAAATAGAATTAGAAAGTGATAAGTCAGATAAAGGGTTATATAAAGCAGAAGATGATTATGGAACAAGCTACTATTATCGAGGAAATGTTAAAAATAACTATGTCTATTTTGCCGATAGTTACTGGAGAATAATAAGAATCAATGGAGATAACAGTATAAGACTTTTATATGCTGGAAAAAAAGCTGATGCAACAGGAGTTGAACTTGGGATAGGAAGTAAAAAGTTTAATAATAATCAGTATCGACCAGGATACGTTGGCTACATGTATGGAAATATCGATGGAACAACTTATGATGAGGTGTATCAGAATACTAATGACTCAAATGTAAAACAAGAACTAGATAAATGGTATAAGGAAAATATAGATGATAAAAATTTATCAAGTTATATTGCAGACTCTGGTTTTTGTAATGACAGAAGTCTTGCTGAAAGAGCTAATAATGGTGATGGAGTATCTTTAGATATAGAAACTCATTATACAGGTTATAAAAGAATAATGACAGATACTGCTCCTTCATATATTTGTCCAAATAAAGAAAGGGATTTATTCACATTAACAACAAATGAAATACTAGGAAACAAAGCTTTAACTTATCCAGTTGGTCTAATTACAGCCGATGAATTAGCATATGCTGGAATGACAAAGAGTACATTTTCAAATAAAATGAGCTACGTTTATTCAAATTACACATATTGGACAATGACACCTGCCATATTTTCAAACTCTACATCAACAGCTAATGAATTTATGTTATATAGTTTGGCTGGTACCCTTCAAACCAATTCCGTTTCCCAGACTCCAATGGTACGTCCAGTTATCAACTTATCAAAAGATACACTAATCTCTGGTGGTATTGGAACATCAAACAATCCTTTTGTAATTAAAACTACATAAGATAAATTAGTGGAAAAACACACTTTTTTAGTATATAATATATATCGAGGTGGTTAGCATGAAAAAAAGGATAATTTTACCTGCTGATAGTTATACAGTTATTAATAAAACTGTTTTAGAAGTTTACGATAGAAAACTTATAACTATGCTGTATCAACCAATTATTGGACATGCTGCTACAAGCCTTTATTTTACACTAATTGATGACTTAGATAAAAAAGAAACAATGAGTGATGATTTAACCCATTATCATCTTATGACTACTATGAAACTAAAACTAGATGAAATAATAATAGCCCGTCAAAAATTAGAAGCCGTAGGACTAATTAGAACCTATTTTAAAGAAGATTCTATCAATCATTATGTTTATCTTCTATACTCACCATTATCTGCATCTGAATTTTTAAACCATCCTATTTTAAATATTGTCTTATATAATAATCTAGGTAAAACAGAATATGATAAAATTGTAGAATATTACAAAGTACCACGCATTAACTTAAAAGACTATGAAGAAATAACAGTATCATTTCAAGATACATTTACCCCAGTAAAAAAAGAAGAATATATCGAAAACGAAGATATTAGAACAAGCAATAAAAATAAAATCGTTGTAAAAGATATAGTCGATTTTAATATCATTGAAACATCATTATCTAAAAATCATTTGAATGACAGATGTTTTAACCAAGATACTAAAGACTTGATTAATAATCTAGCATATATCTATAAAATCGATAATTTAAATATGCAAGGCTTAATAAGAAACTGTATTAATGAAAAAGGTCTAATTGATAAAACAGAACTACGTAAAAAATGTCGTAATTTTTATCAATTTGAAAATGAAGGACAATTACCTAACTTAATCTATCGTACCCAACCAGACTATTTAAAAACACCAATTGGAGATACCTCTAAAAGAGCCAAAATGATATACACTTTTGAAAATACTTCTCCATTTGATTATCTTCGTAGTAAATATAAAACAGGAGAACCATCTAAAAGAGATATTCAATTAATAGAAAACCTAATAGCAGATACTAAGCTTTCTCCTGGAGTAGTTAATGTTTTAATAAGTTATGTTCTTCAAATAAATAATCAAAAATTAAATAAAAACTATATTGATACAATTGCTGGTCAATGGAAAAGATTAAATATTGAAACTGTAACCGATGCCATGGCTGTTTGTGAAAAAGAACATAAAAAAATGAAAAAGAAATTAGAACCAAAGAAAGAATATACCATTTATCGAAAAAAAGAAGAAACATTACCAGATTGGTTCAATAAAAACCTTGATGATGTAAAGGTTAGTGAAGACAACCAAGAAGAGATGCAGCGTTTACTCGAAGAATTATCATAAAATTTGTATTACAAAAAAACTTATGCTATAATAAGCTAAATTTAACAGGGGGTACTTATGAATATTTTGATGATTATAACATATATTATGCTTGCTATAGTGCTATTTTATATATTAAATTATTTTGATGCTAATAATAAAAATAGTAATTTAATCCATATTGTCTTGCCAGTTGTTTATATCGTACTTTTAGCATCATTATTAAAATTTTTAGATTTAACTATATGGTGTGATTTTCTATTTTTAATTATTATTTTTGAACTTATTATAAGATTAATTTATGTAAAAAAAGTAATGGAACAAGAAAACTTAGTAAATAGTAGTTATTATATAAAGATATATGGCTTATCAATACTATTTAGTTGTCTAATTAACACAATGTTTATTTCTAAAGTAGAAGAAATCTTACCAACAGCAGAAGAAATAAGACCTGGACTTTGGTTTTTAATAATAATTTTTATTTATTTAGTTATAAAAGATAATATTAAAATTGATATTACTAAAGATACTAATACCTTTATCGAAAAAAAAGAAGAATATGTAGTTGTAAGTTATGCTAAACTAAAAAATATGTATAGTGATAGTATCATAACTAGTACAAAAGAATTAATTCCAGTAGTATATGCAATTATGGTTTATGAAAACTATAAAAGGCCAAAGGTTTTAAGAAACTTAGATAATATAAAATATCGTTTTAGTAAAAAACAAATAAAAATGGGAATAATGCAAATTACAAGCAAGAAGATTATAGATGATTATCAAAGTATTGAACTAGCAGTAAAAAAGTTAGAAAAAATTACTCTAAAGCTTAAAACAACAGCTAAGAAAAAGACAAATAAAATAGATACCGAAGAAGTTATAAAAAACTATTACGGAAAAATAGATAGTAGTGATGTAATCGATATTTATAATAAAATAATTGATTTTAATAAAAAGTAATACTAACCTATATATAAAAGACTCGATTGAAAAATCACTAAATTAAAATGTAGTAAAAAAGTTTTATCTCATAAAACTAGGAGGATGAGTTACTAATATTATAGACTCATCCATTTTTTTCATATTTATTTTAAAATATATATTGTTAGAACTACTCATTTATGTTAAACTAATATTGTTAAATTGCCCCATAGCCAAGCGGTAAGGCAGTAGACTCTGAATCTACCATTTCGTTAGTTCGAATCTAACTGGGGCAGCCAATTTGTAATAAATTTTTAATATAGAGGGTGATACATAATGAATTACGAAGAATTAGCTGAGTATTTATTTCCAGATGTTAAACCGAGAAGTTACTATGAAAAGAAATATCCAAGAAGAAATCTTACCAATCAACAAATGGTAACTAGATTTGCTCCAAGTCCAACTGGTTTTGTCCATATGGGAAGCTTACTTACTGCTTATGCCTGTCGTTTACTTGCAACTGAATCTAATGGAACATTTATCTTAAGAATAGAAGATACCGATCAAAAAAGAGAAGTAGAAGATGGTATATCAGGAATTATAAATGATTTAAAAGATTATGATATCACTATAGATGAAGGACCTGAAATAGGCGGAGAATATGGTCCATACATTCAATCAGAAAGAAAAGAAATCTATCTTTCATTTGTAAAAGACTTAATAAAAAAAGGAAGAGCTTATCCATGTTTTTGTACTTCTAGTGAATTAGACGAAATTAGAAGTATGCAAGAATTAAATAAAGAAAGAATTGGGTACTTTGGAAGCTATAGTAAATGTCGTAATCTTACAATAGAAGAGATAAAAGAAAAAGTGAAGCAGCACCTTCCATTTGTAATTAGATTAAAATCAGAAGGAGATTTTAGTAAACAACACAAGTTCACTGATTTAGTAAAAGGTGAAGTAAACTACTATGAAAATGATACTGATATTGTAATACTAAAATCTGATAACCAACTTCCAACTTATCATTTTGCTCATGCTGTTGATGATTACTTAATGGGAACAACACATGTTATTCGTGGGGATGAATGGTTATCTTCACTTCCAGTTCACATTGATTTATTTAATGCAATTGAATCTCCACTTCCTAAATATGCTCATATTTCTCCAATTATGAAAAACGATAATGGAACAGTAAGAAAATTAAGTAAAAGAAAAGATCCTGAGGCATCTGTTAAATACTATCAAGAATTAGGAATTCCAGTAGAAGTTGTTAAACTTTATTTAAAAACAATCATCAATACTAATTTTGAAGAATGGTATTTAAAAAATGAAGATGACGAATTTAAAGTTACCTTTGAAAAAATGCCAAGTAGTGGAGCCTTATTTGATGTTGAAAAACTATTTAATATATCTAAAGAATACTTTTCAAGATTGACTAAAGAAGAAATATATAAATCATTATTAGAATATACTAATAAATACGATAAAGAATTTAATGAACTTATAACTAAATATGACAACTACACAATATCAATTTTAGGTATTGAAAGAGAAACAGAAAAGCCACGTAAAGATATTAAAAGCTACTCAGATATTAAAAAACTTTTCTGGTATATGTATGATGAATATTTCTTCGATTCTAATCCATACAAAGAAATCATCTGGGATTTTAAATTAGATGGTATAGAAGAGTATTTTGCTACATGTTACGACGAAAACGATACTGAGGAAGTGTGGTTTAGTAAGATGAAAGAATTTGCAAGTAAATATAAATATACTGCAAATAGAAAAGAATATAAGGAAAATCCAGAAAATTTTGCTGGAACATTTGCTTCATTTTGTAAAATCATTCGTCTTATGTTAACAACTACCAACATGAGTCCTAATCTTTATGATATCTTAAAATTACTTGGAAAAGATCGTATTAATAAAAGATTAGAATTATTTATAAATAGTTATACTAAGTAGAAAAGTCCAATTAATATTGGATTTTTTTTAAATTTCATTTAATTATAATATATTTTCTAAATTTTATTGTATAATATATTTATAATAATAGTATAAAAAACTAAATTACTATTTATTAATAGGAGGAAATGTGAAAAACGTAATAGAAGTCAAAAATTTAACAAAAAAATACAAAGAATTAAAAGCTATTGATGATTTATCATTTGAAGTTTATGAAGGAGAAATACTAGGACTTTTAGGACCAAATGGTAGTGGAAAATCAACGACAATTAATTGCCTTTTGTCACTTTTAAATTTTAACAAAGGAACCATTAAAATATTTGGAAAAACAATGAAACCAAGCTCTTATGATATAAAAGAAAAAATAGGAGTTGTCTTTCAAGACATAGCTGTTTTTGAAGAACTAAATGTCATTGATAATATCAATTACTTTTGTGGTTTATATATAAAAGATAAAGATACTAGAAAAAAATATGTTCTAGATGCAATCAACTTAGTTGGTTTAGAAAACTACAAGAAGTTTTATCCTAAACAACTATCAGGTGGACTTTTAAGAAGACTGAATATAGCATGTGGAATTGCTCACAAACCAAAACTAATATTTTTAGATGAACCAACTGTAGCAGTTGATCCACAAAGTCGAAATAATATCCTAGAAGGAATAAAAAAACTCCGTGATGAAGGATCAACAATCGTATATACAACACATTATATGGAAGAAGTAGAAATCATTTGTGATAGAGTAATTATCATTGATAAAGGTAGTATTATTGCTAGTGGTACAACTGATGAGGTAAAACATCTTGCAAGTATTGAAGAAAAAGTAACTGTTGAAGTAGTTGATTTAGAGAATAAATATTTAGAAGAAATAAAAAACCTAAAACATGTTGATGAAGTAAAGTATGATAATAATATCTTATTTATTACATATAAAAAAGGAAAAAATAATCTCATAGATTTAATTGATTATTTAAAAATAAATAAGATAAATTATACAAAAATCTTCTCAGAACGACCAACTCTAAATGATGTCTTTTTAGAATTAACAGGTAAGGAGTTAAGAGACTAATGTTTTATCATAACTTTAAATATTCTCTAAAAATTTTATTAAAAAATAAAATGCTAATTTTTTGGACCTTTGCTTTTCCAATAATACTTGGAAGTCTATTTAAAATGGCTTTTTCTGATATAGAAAACAATGAAAAATTAGATACTATTGATATTGCTATTATTCAAACAGAAGAATTTAACAATAATCAAATCTATAAAAAGACCTATGAAGAGTTAAGTAATAAAAATAACAAAAATAAACTATTTAATATTTATTATATAAAAGAAAAAAATAACCTAGAATCAAAGAAAAAAGCAAATCAATTACTAGAACAAGATAAAATAGTTGGTTATTTGTTCTTAGAAAATAAAAAAGAAATAATTGTAAAAACTAGTGGAATTAATCAAACTGTTTTTAAATATGTAACAGAAGAAATTATTCAGACTGAAAAAATAATTACTAATTTGATAAAAGAAGGTATGTCCTCAAATTCAACAGATCAAACAATAAATCAATTATATGAAAAAATCTATGATAAAGTTCTTTCTATAAATGAAAACAATACTATTTTAAAAGATACAACAAACACTAATTTAAGTTATACAATGATTGAATTTTATACTTTAATAGCAATGACTTGTCTTTATGGGGGAATACTTGCTATGACATCTATAAACAATAATCTTGCTAATATGAGCAGTAAAGGAAAAAGAATATTTATCAGTCCAACCAAAAAATATAAAACAATAATAAGTAGTGTTCTAGCTAGTTATATTGTCCAATTAATAGGTTTATTTATCTTATTTATTTATACAGTTGTAGTTTTAAAAGTTGACTATGGTAATAATTTCCCTTTAATCATTTTACTTGCCTTAATTGGAAGTTTAGCTGGATTATCACTTGGAGTATTCACTTCATGTGTCTTTAAAAATAGTGAAAATACCAAAACAGGAATTATTATATCACTTACCATGTTAGGTTGCTTCTTATCAGGAATGATGGGTATAACTATGAAATATGTAATAGATAAAAATGTTCCAATTATTAATAAATTAAATCCTGCTAATATGATAACCGATGGATTTTATTCATTATATTATTATGATACATTAGATAGATACTACTTTAATATAATAAGTTTAATAATCTTTGCAATGATTTTAATAGTTATTTCAACGTTTAGTTTAAGGAGGCAAAAATATGATAGTATTTAATACATTTCTAAAAGTTGTTAAATCTTCTCTTACACCAATTATTATGTTTACATTAATACTAATAATATTTGGAATAACTAACTTTAGTACAAATGATAATTCTTTAAACTTTGAAGTAACAAAGCCAGACATTTTAATCATAAATAATGATAAGAATGAAGGACTAACTAAGAATTTAATTGAATATCTCACTAAAAATAGTAATATCATTAAAGTTAAAGATGATAAATATAAGGTAGATGATGCTTTGTTTTATAGAGATGTAAACTATGTAATAATAATACCTAAGAATTTTAAAGAGGACTTTTTAAATAACAAAAATCCAGAAATACAAATAAAAAGTACCAAGGATTATCAATCATCCCTTGCTGAAATGATGCTAGAAAGATATATAAAAGTAGCAAGTATTTATAAGAGCCAATTAACTAGTGAAGATAAAATAATTGAAAATATAAATGAAACACTATCTACTAAAGTAGACGTTTTGCTAACATCAAAATTAGATGCTAATAATTTAAACAAAATGACTTTTTTCTACAATTTTGCTAATTATAGCATATTAGCAGGCTGTGTTTACGTAATATGCTTAATATTATCTAGTTTTAAGAATGAAAATATAAAAAAAAGAACTATTATAAGTAGTATGAACTATAAGGAATATAATCGAAAGTTATTATTATCTAATAGTTTATTTGTAATACTATTATGGTTGTTTTATTGTATATTAAGCCTCCTTTTAATTGGAAAATCAATGTTTACTTACCATGGATTAATTTACATTTTAAATTTATTTATATTTAGTATTTGTAGTTTATCAATTGCTTTTCTAATTGGAAATTTAATTAATAACAAAAATGCTATTAATGGTATAGTAAATATTATAGCACTAGGTTCAAGTTTCTTATGTGGTGCTTTTGTACCATTAGAGTTTTTGCCAACTGGAGTTATTAATATAGCTCATGTATTACCATCATATTATTATATTAAAACGAATGAAATAATTAAAAGTATTGAGGTAATAGATATTCATAGTCTAAAGCCAGTTTTAGCCAATGTGTCAATTTTAATCTTATTTACAATTGGTTTTTCCGTAATTACTAATATCATTTCTAAAAACAAGCAAAAAATAGGATAGACTATATAAAGATTAAAAAAGAAAGAAGTTTTTTGTAATTGAAACAATGGTTAATTAGCTGTATAATAATATTATAGAAAATAAAAAAATATGGGAGTTGAAAATTATGAAGAATGAAAAAAATATGAGAAATTGTCTATGGGGGGGGGGTACTTTACAAATAGAAAAGTAATCATTCCCATAATACTTTTAATACTAGTACTAGTAATAGGTACTAGTTTTGCCATTTGGCAAATAACTTTAAAACAAGAAGATATAAATAGCTTAACAAGTAGTTGTTTTAAAGTAGAGTTTAGTGATAAGAATCCAATAACTTTAAATAATTCTTATCCAGTAAGTGATGAAAAAGCAAAAAGCCTTGTACCATATGAGTTTACAATCTCAAATACATGTACAACAAATGCTATCTATCAGGTTAATTTAGAAGTACTTAACGATACGACTTTAGATAATGATAATTATATAAAAATAGCTCTAGATGACTTAGAGCCAACTGTTTTAACAAGTAACGATATAGTAGAAAAGACACTTGATAATGCTAAGAAATCATATAAGCTAAAGAAATCATCATTAGAAGCATCATCATCTGTTACTTATAATTTAAGACTATGGATGAGCGAAGATACACCACCTAGTAGTGATACGATGAATAAAGTATTTAAAAGTAAAGTAACAGTAATAGCAAGTTATGTAAAAAATATTGATAAAACACCACCAGTTGCTAAAATAACAACAACAATAACAGATAGTGGTGTTGTAGTAGATGCAAGTAGTTCAACTGATGATGATAGTGGAGTTGAAAATTATTATTATAGCTTAGATCAAAAGACATGGATAAAAACGAAAAATAGTAGTTATACATTTACTGAAGAAGAAGGAGATATTACTTATGGAAAAGCTGTTGATGTTATAACTAATTTAGCTAAGCAAAAGGTGACTGAAGTATATGTCAAAGTAGAAGATGAGATGGAAAATGTTAGTCCAGTAGTCAGTGTAACATTAAAAGATTTATCATATGATCAAACAATAGACAACAATCTAAGGTACATTGGAGAAAATCCTAATAACTATGTAACATTTAATAACGAACTATACAGAATTATTGGAGTAATGGAAAATATCAAAAGTAGTGAGATAGATGAAGGTGAACCTTGCTTAAAATTGATTAAAGCAACACCATACAGTACTTCGATGGCATGGAATACTACTTCAAATAATAACTGGCTAACATCAAGTAGTAAAACAATTCTAAATAGAACATACTTTGATAGTATAAAACTAGATGACAAACTTATGATAAAAAATACATTGTGGTATTTAAATGGTATGAGTGATAACTCAAATAGAGTTGCAACAGTTAATAGTTGGTATATATCTGAAAGAAATGGCTCATCAACATGGAATGGGTACATCGGTTTAATGTATCCATCAGATTATGGTTTTGCAACAAATGGTGGAAATAGTAGAGATAGAAAGACTTGTTTACAAATATCTATGTTTAATTGGTACAATAATGATTGTAAAAATAAAGATTATTTATATAAATATGGTGAGAGTAGATTTACTATTTCATTACGTACAGATCTTAATAGTCAAGTTTATGTCATTTATTTTAGCCATGGTGGAATGTCACCAGAAATGGTAAGTTATAAAAAGGGATCAATTATTCCTGTTTTACATTTAAAAAACGAAGTTAAAATAACATCAGGAACAGGAACAATAGATAATCCATTTCAGTTATCTATATAAAACAAATAAAAAGAGTGTTTCGTATTTTTGAACTGAACCCCAAAAGTTGGACAGTTTATAAATAGTTTCTAATTAGAG
>CANORV010000051.1 GCA_947569245.1 uncultured Mycoplasmatota bacterium
TGCAGTGTTTGATTTACTTGTTTCAAACTTTCCTACCCACATTCCATTTGAGTTAAAAGATATAAAGGCAGGATGCGTTAACCACTCATTCTTTTTTGTTCCATTTGATGGAGGAGTATTCTTTGATTCAAACTCTACTTCAATTGTTTGAACTCTATCTTCTATTTCAGTTAGGCCACTATAAGTTTCATCATTAAATATTTTATATCGGTATCTTGGTATCCATACAAAATATGACTCAATGTTGTCTTCTGGTATTACATCATTATTTGCATATTGTACAGTCTCATCTTTTAAAATAACAGCATTAGCCCACTCTTTATTTTCATAACTGTACCATTTATTAGTAGTATCAGCTTTGGTTACTGTTCCATCATTTGCTATTTTTACAGGAATAAGTCCTTCCTTTAATACTGGATCTGTTCCATTTAAGATAGCTTCTTTATAAATTCCTGTAATTACCATATGATTTTTACTACTCTGCTCTAAATTTACATTCCATAAAGCATAGCTATTTCTAGACATTATAAAAACTATTAAAACTGAAACAATAATTGAAATAACAATCAGTGAAAGTCCTAATTTTTTATTGTAAAGTACCCTCCCCCATTGATGTTTTTTTGAGATTTTGTTTATTATTTATATTAATTTTCTTATTATTCATATTTGACACTCCGCTTTTATTATTTAATTAAATTATACTCTATCTATGATTTGTTAACAAGTATTAAAAATTTTATTTTTTATTGTTTTAAGTAATATTGTCAAAAAAACAAATTAATAGTAAAATAGATATGATGGTGATAGCATGAAATATTTACTACTTGGATTAATAGAAATATATCAAATGATTCCTGGGCCTTGGCATAATTATTGCCGTCATATACCAACTTGCTCTAATTATTCAAAGGAAGCAATTAAAAGATACGGAGCTTTTACTGGTAGTATCCTCACAATTAAAAGAGTTATAAAATGTAATCCTTTTGGAACTTATGGATATGATCCAGTACCTGATTTAAAAACAAGGAGAAGATGATGATGAAAAAATTTAAATTATTTTTTTTAGGAATAATTATATTAATAGTAACTAGTGGTTGTTTTAAAAGAGACACTTTAGAGGGAATTGAGATTGTTACAACAGTTTATCCAATTGAATTTATAACTAACTATTTATATGGGGAACACTCAATTGTTAATTCTATTTACCCAGATGGTACAGATACAACAACCTATAAGTTTACAGAAAAACAAATAAGTGATTTTAGTAAAAAGGGCCTATTTATATATAATGGTCTTAGTGATGATAAAGATTTAGCAAGAACTTTTCTTAAAAATAATAAAAATATGTTAATAATTGATGCCTCTTTTGGAATGGAAAGCACATATGGAGTTGAAGAGGTTTGGCTTAACCCATCACACTTATTAATGATGAGTCAAAATGTTCGTAATGGTCTAAAAGAATATATCAGAAACAGTTATTTACATAAAGAAATTGATAAAGCTTATGAAAACTTGAAAGTTGAGTTATCTGAGGTGGATGCAGAAATTAAACTAACCGCCGAAAATGCTACTAGAAAAACAATTGTTGTTAACAATGATTCTCTTCGTTATCTTGAAAAATATGGTTTTGAAGTTATTTCACTAGATGATAGTAAAAATGAAGTTAATGAAAAAGCAATTGAAAGAGTAAACAATCTTATTGATAGTGAACAAGTAAAACATTTTTTTCAGTTAGAAAATACGGCTAATTCAAAAATTTTTGATAAACTTATTAAAGATAATACTATAGAAATATTTACTTTTAGAAGACTTGATAATATTACTGATGATGAACGTGATAATAAAGAAAATTATGTTTCAATTATGAATGATAATATTGATATGTTAAAAAGTGAACTATATTAAATATATTTAAAGAATTTTTTACGAAATTCTTTTTGTTTGATTAAAAATTAATATAAAAAAATAACCCATTTGGATTATTCTTTTATATTTTTATTACTGATAATTTTTCTTATTTTTTTTATTTTCTACTTTAACTAATGAAAATGCCATAATGATACCAATAATAGTTGTGATAATTCCAGCATTTCTTAATGGAGCTTTATAAGTTAGTTCTATTTTATGATTTCCTTTATCAATTTTAAAACCTAGAAAACTTGTATTAACTAACTCTGGTTTTACCTTTTTACCATCTACTTTAACAACGAAATTATCATCATATGGAATGCTACTTACAAAATAACTATTATCCTTATTTACTGTAACATTACCAATTATTTTATTATCTACACTTTTTTTAGTATCGATTTTTACTTCTGTTACCCTTTTATTTATATCTTTTATATCATTATAATCCATCATATACATATGAATATTATTAATAACATATTTTCCTTTTGAAAAAATTATTTCAGCTTTTTTGATATTTTCCTTGCTAAAGACATATGAAAAATTCTCATTGCTATTATAATATACCCAACTGCTACAGGTTTTTTTATTACCTGTTCCATTAATAATAATTGATTGGTCCCCTATTGTACATTTTTGTTTATTTAGTAAATCGAAAGTAATTATAACTATCTTATTTTTAATTGGTTGTTTAGCATTTAAGGTTATCTTTTTGTTTTTATTAAATTCTAAAATATATTTTCCATCTTCTACGGTTGCTTTTAATTTTTTTAGGTCAAAGTAATCGTATATATTAACCTCTTCTATATTTGTATCTTTTATTTTTTCTTTATAATCTTTATTTTCTTCTACTATAGTATTATTTAAAATAGTCTCTAAATTATAAGGATAACTTAGTTTTTTAAAAGTACTACTACTTATTAAATTATTACTTACATAAAATGATGGTAAAACATTTTCGTTAACATAAATATTTTCATATTCTTCGAGTTTTTTATATCCTAAAATACTTTGCTTTGATATTACATATTTATGATTCATTAACATTGACATAAAAATATTAGGAGTCGTTGCTAGATTTAAACTATTTCTAGTAGGACGACTATTTTTTATTATATTATCGTTAAAATTTTTGTAATAATCGTTGTATGCTGATGAATAAACAGAAGTTGTTTTATATGAAATATCATAAATATGATTAAAATTAAGAGAAGCATTTAAATAATTTCCAAAGTGATAATAGGTATCATCATTCTTAGATATTTTTTTAATATCAGATGAAAGTTTGCTACTTATTACTTCTTTTCTTTTTTCCTTCGTTACAAAATCTGTTGCTATATTATTGGTAACTCCAACAAATGCTGATATTAAAAGAATTGCAATAAAAAGTGGTTCTTTTTTCTTGTTATTATAATATAAGTATATTAATCCTAAAAGAAGAATTGTTTCAATGTAAAAATATCTACTTGTAATACGTTGATATACTATGAATAAAACAGCTACTATAGCAATTGTAAAATTCTTTAGATTTATTTTTCTTTCAATAATATTTTTTAAAAAGATAGAATTACTATAGATAAACAATGGCAAAAATGGTATTAAAACTTTAGCACGCACATACAATGCTCCATTTAAAATGTACTGTATAATTGGAAATAGAATGATAATTGTTAATAGTAAGTTTAAAATTTTTGTATTTTTTTCTTTTATAAAAAAGGAAGAAGTAAGGGCAAAAACAGATAAACCTATTGCTCCAACATTGTATGTTCCATATAATAATGATCCGAGTGATAAGTTTGGTTTTAATAAACTAATAATACTAATATCTTTTGTAATTTCTGCACTACGAGAAGATAAAAGTGATATTATAGTTGGAAGAAGTAAAACTCCTGATAACATAATAGCAATAATAACAGGAATAAATAGACGTATTGTGTGATATAGAAATGATTTAATAGTAACTTTATCTTGACTAAATATCTTATATACTCCATATATAGCTAAAGTAATCAATCCACCAATACTATAATAATAGCTTGTCATAATCATTAAAAATGTTGATACTAAAAATAAAAGTGTTTTATTCTTTTTAAAATAAATGTCTATTCCCATTAATCCTAATATTAAAAATGGCATATAATTTACAAACATTAGGTGTCTGTGAAAATGAAGTAGTATTGGACCTGCAAACATAAATAAAAAAGCTCCAGTAAATGATATTGAACGACTTTTAAAATTAGTCATTAGAAAGATATACATTAATATTCCACTAATAATTAAAAGAAGAATATTAGATATAATAATATAATCAATCATACTTACCCAAGGCATAAAATAACTAGGTAAAATAACTGGACTTAAAAAACCATAATAAGAAAAATTATAAATATTTTGTCCTGCACCAATATTAGCTGCAAATTCTGGAAATAAATTTTTTGTTTGATAAAAAAGTTTTCTAAAATAATCAGGAAACATTATATGTTGGTTTAACCAATCGTTAGTATCACCATAATATTTTCCGATAGTTAAGATAAAAATTGCTACTAAAATAGAAATAGTTAAAAGAGTTATACATAAGATATCTTTTTTATATTTTTTAATAAATGTTTTCATAGAGATTTTCCTCCTTGATTTTTAATTATAACACAATTATCTTATTATGGAAGATTTTTTTATTATTGTGACTTCTTTGTTATATTTTAGTAAACTTAATTTCATTTATTTTAAAACTTTTTCTTTTTGTTTTTAAAAGTATCATTCTTTACTAACAAGTATATTAGAAGTAAAATAACAATTACTATACTTAAAGCTAATGTAATAATTATTCGATCATCTATTTTCTTTTCTTTAGATTCTAAATTTTTATTTTCATTTGTATTTTCATTTATTGTTCTATTAGGTGTAGGCTTGGTATTTTCATCTTTTTCAGTAATTAATTTAGGTTCTGGTAAACTATAGTTTAAGTTAGTATTATGTGCAATATTAAAATATGTATCTATTTTAGAATTATATTCTTCTAAAGAGTATTTACGAATTAATTCTTCGATTTTTAATTTAGTACTGTTTCCAAAACCACTAATATAAGTATCTCCTATAACAGTAAATGGTACTCCTGTTTTTGTTGTTTGGTATAATTCTTTTATTCTTTCTAAATGGTTTTTATTAGATTCGTTTTTCCATGTTTCATATTTATATATGGTTATATTATTATAATGGTCTTTCATTTCTTCTAAATAAACCATTTCTTTTTCACAGTGTGGGCATCCATCTCCATAAAATAAATGAATGTTTACTTCATTAAGGGCAGAAACTTTTAGTGGTGCTAGAATAAGTAATGGTAACATTATAAATAGGAATATTTTATTTTTTTTCATATGCATCTTCTCCTTATCTTTACTTGTTTTTATTATATCACTAGAAGTAATACTTTAAAAAGAGTTGCTTTTTTATTTATCAACTCTTTTATACTTATTAATCTAATTTATTCAAAAAAGAATCTAATTCTTTATTTTCAAAATAGATGATTTCTTCATATTTTTCTTGGTCACGAACAGGTAGAAAAACAGATAGTTTTACTACTTCATAAGAACAGATTGGATTACTACATTTATACCTTATAATACCACAGGCATAGTATCCTGTTTTAATGTCTTTTTTACAAGTTACTGGATATAAATTTTTTATAAAGTAATTAGCATCTTTTCCATGTGGTTGATAGTGGTCAACTGATACTGGCAACATATATAATTTCTTTTTATCTATATACATTGGTGTTTGACATTTATGACACCAATCATCATGAAAAAGGGCCTGAATTTTTTTAAATATTTTCATATTATTTATTTTTTTCCTTATTGCTATTCTTTTTTGCTTCTTCTATTATTTCTGCCATCATATCTGCTTTTGAAATGCCAGTTAGAATATAGTCACTATCCATTCTCCATCTTTGGTTTGAGGTGAAGGTGTTGACTCTTATTTTGACATCGTCTACTTTAAAAAGAAAACTTACTCTACTGCTTCCTGCCATAAATCCAACACCACTTTTTCCATCATCAACCCAAATTTTGGTAATACGATTGGCTGGTATTATGTATGTTTTAGTAGGATTAAAGAAAGATAAGTATCCTATTTTTCCATTTTCTACATCTACTACTACCATACTTCCATTTGCATAAAAAGTTTGATTACGTTTAAAATTAGTTTTATCTAATTCTTCTTCAAATTCTTTTTGTTTCTTTTTATATATAATTTTTCCTCCAAATGTCCACCAAATAACAGAAAGAAAAGGAGGAATCATGAATAAAATTACAGCCATAGTACCTTTTTTAAAGAAAATAGCTCCTATAATAAAACAAATTATACAAAATATTATTGGTAAAAAGATGTATCCTAAAAGATAGGTTAAATTAATTTTTTTTATTTGTTCGTTTTCCATTATTTTTCTCCTTTTAAATTATTTTATTTCCATATTTGTTCTTTTTTCTTTTTAGGTGCAAAGAAATATGGAAATATTCCAAGTTTTGAGCCTATGCTATGAAAGATTGGAAATGAAATCACTATTGTTAATAGTTGAGCCAATAGTTTTGGTATACCAACATAATCATCTTTACTAATACGACTAGCATTTCCTACCATATCGATGTAGAAATCTTTTCGATCTAATGGCTTGGAGTATTCGATTTGTGATAGAAAGGTTTTGTTTTTACTTAAGTCTTCATAAACAATTTTTCCGACTGGTAATATACTTTCTCCACTATAAATTGAGTCAGATGATGATATTACTGATTCAGTATTAATACGAGCTGCAACCCTTTCACCTGATGGCAATGTTAGGGCATATAAATAATAATTTTTAAAATATCCAGCACCTTTATTTCGATATTCTATTCCAGGGGAAATTACTGTAAATGTATCATGTGAAATTAAGTCTTCAATATTTTGGGCTTTAAAAACTTTGCTATTTGCCTTTCCACCAATTTCTCCATCTAATGCTGTTTTTTCTTTGACATAACTGTCATATTTTTTTGACATAGTAGTATCGATTATTGTAACTGGGATGTAACTAATTATAAGACTAAATAATAAGCACAACCAAATATCAAATCGAAGATGATGATATCTCATACATATTACCTCCTACTTACTAAGAATGGTATTTCAGGTAGTAATCAAATTTTTTTATATATTAACTTGTTTTCTTACTACGACAAATTAATTATACTACTATTATTATTTTTTTGTCATCTATTTTAGAAGATATTTCTTTATACTATAGTTTGTTTACCTATACATATATATTACTTTTACATATATTATATTGATAAAATTAAAGATTTATTTTTATAAATTTAGAAGGAGGATTTTATGTGAAAAAAAATTATTGTTTTTATAAGTTCAACCCCTGTAATGGATGTTATATTCTTGGTCCTACTGGACCACGTGGTGATAAAGGTGATGTTGGTCCTGCTCCAGATTTTTATATTGGTAATGTAACAACTGGACTTCCTGGAACACAAGCCTCTGTTAAAATTACGGCTATTAATGAAGATTTGATAAAAATAAATCTTAAGAAAGATGTGAGGAGGAAAGATTATGGACAATAATACAACTGGATATATTTTAGATTTTGTCATACCACAAGGGCCTACTGGGCCTCAAGGTATTCAGGGTGCTACTGGACCAACAGGTTCTACTGGATTAGCTGGGGCAACAGGACCTACTGGACCTCAAGGTATCCAAGGTGCTACTGGACCAACAGGTCCTACTGGATTAGCTGGAGCAACGGGACCTACTGGGCCTCAAGGTATTCAGGGTGCTACTGGACCAACAGGTGCTACTGGATTAACTGGAGCAACGGGACCTACTGGACCTCAAGGTATTCAAGGTGTTACTGGACCAACAGGACCAGCACCAACTTTATCAATTGGAACTGTTACAACTGGGGCACCCGGAACTAATGCTAGTGTAACTATTACACCTACAACTACAACATGATAATATAAGGAGTTTTAAATGAATTATAATTTAAATTTTGTTATACCACAAGGTGCAACAGGACCTACTGGACCTTCTAATGGTCTTAATGCTTATGGTGGAAAATATAATAATACTTCTAGCAATATATCTCTTGGAATTGGAACTCAATCACAAATTCCTCTTCCAGTATCTTTGCCAAATTTAAATACTACTTATACACCAAATAATAGTATAACTATTTTACAAGATGGAATATACGAAATTAATTATTATGTTAATTTATCTGCTGCTATTGCTACTACTATTACTTTGGCAGTTCGTAGTAATGGTACCAATATAGCTTCTACTGTTACATCAAGATCATTATCTGTTGGAACTAATTCAGTATATAACGGTAGTGTTTTAGTAAACCTTACAGCAAACTCTATAATAGATATAGCTATATCTGCTCTTATTGCTGTTGGAGTTAGTCTAGGAAGTGGAACAACTGCTTGTTTAACCATAAAAAAAATAAATTAAAAAGACATATTACTGTCTATAATATGTGCAATTTATTTTTTTGAAAGATATTTTATTAATATCTTTTTTAATTCTTCTTTTTCGATTGGTTTGGCTAAGTAACCTTGGAATCCTTCTGACAAATACTTTTCTTCCATTCCTACTATAGCATTGGCAGTTAAAGCAATTGTTGGTATTTTAAAATCTTTATCTTCCTTAAGCTTATGAAAAGCTTCTATACCACTCATATGAGGCATCATATCATCCATTAAAATTAAATCATAACTTTTGCTCTTATTAATTTTTTCTATACAAATTGCTCCACTTTCAGCAGTATCAACTTCTACTTTATATTTATCTAATAATTTTTTAGCAACTTTTATATTAATTATATTATCATCTACTACTAAAACTTTTTTATTAGAAAAGTCATATATTTCTTCTTCAATTATATTATTTTTTTCTTCAGAAGTTGATGTTTCTATTTGTTTTAATTCTACAATATCTTGCTTTAAAGCAACAATAAATTCACTGCCTTCTTTATATACACTTTGGACACTTATCTTTCCACCAAGCATTTCGACAAACTGTTTTGTAATTGCAAGCCCTAATCCTGTTCCTTCGAGTGTTGTATTTTTATCTTCATCTAGACGTTCAAATTTATTAAATAGTTTATCTAATTTATCCTCTTCTATTCCTCTTCCAGTATCTTTAACGGAAATAATTAATTTTACCTCGTTTTTATCTATAATACTTGAAACATCAAAGGTAATTGTTCCTTTTTCTGTATATTTTACTGCGTTAGTTAAAATATTAGTTACTATTTGTCTTAATTTTCCACCATCACCATATAATTTATATGGAAGATTATTACTGATACTATGTTTTAATTCTATAGGCTTATCCCCTATTCTTGTTGAAACTAATTTTACTAAATTTTCAAACATCTCTCTTGGCTCATAAACAGTTTCAACAATCTCCATTTTATTAGCTTCTATTTTGGAAATATCTAATATTCCATTGACTATTTCCAATAAGTTTTCTGATGCTATAACAATATCTTTGGCATCTTCTTTAGCCTTTTCTAATGTTGTCTCTTCTAATATACAGTTACTAAACCCAACAATAGCATTAAGTGGTGTTCTAATTTCATGTGACATACTTGATAGGAAATCTGATTTTGCCTGGTTAGCTCGTTCGGCATTTCCCTTTGCCAAGTTTAATTCATTTGCTAGTCTAACATCCGGATTTTCTAGAGTGAAAAACATAAATAAATTAGCAAGTGATAAGGCAAAGGCCTGAATTACATATTGAGGCATACAGGCTTTTATTAAAGCCATTAATATTAGTCCTGCAATTAAGCAACATAAGGAAAAAATTTTATTAAACTGAACTTTTTGCTTATCATATTGTATCATTTTTAATACTGCTACAATTGTATATAATAAATATATTATAACTGTTATAAACATCATATATGTTGATGGTCCATAGCTATTTAAATAGTGTGGTTCATTAACTACTGTAATATTTAAAAAGAGAATTAAAGTGATTACTACTATATTATAAATTGTCATTGATATTTGAAATATGGATTTATATAATTTCTTATTTTTAGAAGCAGAGGTTGCAATTGATAATACATATTCAAAAAAATAATAACACCATAAAACAATGAAAATATAATCTATTTTTACTAATAGTGGAATATACCATGCTGTTAAAAATTTTTTCATTAATGTGATACTTATTACCTCATATATAGCTTCTAATAAATTAACAAATAGTAATTTTTTATATATTTTTGTTTCATAGCCACTTTCTGTTGAGTGTTCTTTAGAAAAGAAAATAATTCCAACTAAAGTAGCAACTAAAAATGCACATATGGGAAAACGAAGATGTTCCATTATATCAGTCCTTTCTTAAATGATTTTATTATTTTTATATTTATTATTATAGCAACTGTATAATAAAAAGACAATAATAAATGTTTTTTGCTAGAAGTCCTTTTGTAGAGTTACAATTGATGTGGCACCTTGAGAGTATACAAAAAGCGATAGATAC
>CANORV010000052.1 GCA_947569245.1 uncultured Mycoplasmatota bacterium
TATCATCGTATGTAAATTCATCCATTTCTAAATTTGTTATTAACTGTTCTACTTCCCCTGTATTTAATTCATATGTTACAATTCGTAGTTTTGATGATTTTATCTCTTTGGCATAAAGTCTTATTTCCTTGCTTTGATAATGTCTTCTTTTTAGTCTATTATTTGTATATTCTAAATTGATATATTCATCTTTTGATTCTATTTTACTTCTTTCTTTTTCATATGTCTTACTATCTAATCGAATTAAGAATTTACTATTATTTTTTATGCATGAAAGCATAAATTCTATTGAAATGTAACCTATATCCATTATATAAATTGATTTATAATCTTTTGTGATTTCTTGATCATGTTTTAAATGTTCTAATGCACTTTTATTTTCACTTGTTCGATAGGATGATATAAATCCTTCAATGATGTATTTGTTTAACACATCATAACATACAGATACTGTTGCTTTTGCTATAGTATTCTCTTTATCTGCTACTTTTGTTCCTACCGTTCCATATGCTTTTTTTGGATTCTTTTGTATTTGGTATTTCAAAATCACTTCCATCTACTGTTTTTAATAAATAGCCCTTATATAATTTTACTTCTTCTTTATGTTCTTGATAAAATAATTTCAAATAATCTGTATTTAATGTTATAAATACTTTTGGATTTAATTTTAACCTTTGGTCTAATAATGCCTGATCGGATATATTTTCTTCTTCATTGACATCGTTATAAAATTTATTAATCTCCATACTTGTAGTTAGTCCTTTCTTATTTTTGAATGCGAAAAAACACAAGATTTTTTCCCTTGTGTTTCAAAAATTGATTATTTAAAGATAAATTTCTTTGCTACTTATTCCTAGCATATACTATTGTATCGGCATTATTGATGTAGTCAATACCAAAAAATATGGTAGTTTTACTGGTAAAATCACTGGTAATTTAACTAGTAGTTTTTCTTCCCAAATTAAATACAAGTAAAACACTATTATTAACTACAATACCATATTAACATACTCAATAGTCTTTAAACAATAAACTAAATTGTATTTTTTTAGTACGCAAATAGTATTTAAAAAGTCAACTAAATCATATTCAAATTGTACACTAATAGTACACTAAATTGTGTATTATCATGAATACAATATCATATTATCACATAGTTTATGTAACTTGCTAGATACTTTGTACTGTAAATTACTAGGTAAATCATACTGTAATTCACTATGTAAGTGATGCTGTAAATTAATCTTATTTCAGTACGATATCATATTATCATTAGTAGTAGGCAAAGTCTAGGCAAAAATCGTGCAAATTTCGTGTAAAATTTGGGAAGAAAAGATGAAAAAAGTATGCAATTCCATCTTTTAATCTTTTGAAAACACTTTAGGAAATCGATAATAAATTGTAGGAATGGAATGATTTTTAAAATTTTGTATTTAATTTAATGACTTAATATATTCTTCTAAATTACTTAATGGAATAGAGTTACTTAAATTTTCTACATAAATATTTGTCTCATAATTAAATGCTAGATAAGTAATTCCATTTATAATAACTCTATGAGGTTCAACATAGGTAAGATTTGTGTGTTCTATTGTTCTAATACTTCCATTATGAATAGTAGGTATAGTATTGCAAAAACTACATATAAATTCTATTTTATGCTTTAAAGCACCATCAATTTCAATTTCTTGTTTAATAATATTAACCATTAAAGAATCTCCTCACTTTCTTTTACACAACAAAAAATCAATTCCATTTCTAGAATTGATATTTATCTTAATGCTCTAAACTATAAAAGTTCGAGCAGATTCTTCTCTGGAGTGGATGTATAGAAATAAAATATGGTGTTGAGTCTGGAAGCCAATACATATTGGATTCGATGAATAAAGGTATTACCATTGATGAAATAAAAAATGCATTTTTTCTTACTTCTTCTGTTGAAATAAAGTCTAAAGCTCTAATAATGCATGGATATCTTGGAGAAAATTAAAAAACAACTAATGAAACTATAAATCTTTTAAATGATTTAAGAGACTATATATCTCGAGTTGGACTTACATATTTTACATATTTACCTGGTTCTCCTATTTATCCAGAAAACGGTTTAGACTATAACTATGGTGTTTATTGTGAAACACAAGTTCCTTGGGGAACTTATGAAGAAAAACAGGAGGTTTTAGAAACTAGAAAAATATTGAAAAAGTATATTAACAATAATTTTGGGAATAGATAGATTTTATTTGTAATTTACGCCATATTTTATTTTGTTGATTTTTTTGATAACTATTTATTTTGGTTTAGGAGTTGTTGAATCCTCCTAAAGAACACCAGATTAATAAGAAATTTTAACTTTCGGGTAACAATAGGAAATGTTTTTTTTAAAAGTCGTTTTTATATTAGAACAAGTATTGTTCAAGTAAATTGTTTCTTTCTATAATTTTGTATTCAACTTAATTATAGTCAATTTACTTGAACTTTTTCTATGTAAATCTTTTCTTAAAATAATTTCAGTTTTCTTTAAAAATGATTTTTTATTAAATGACTTTTTTTCTTTATAGAAATTGCTATCTGTGGTAAAATATATTAGAGGTTGTAATAATGAATGAAGTATTATTAAATAAGATAAAGTATTTACTTAGTTTTAAATTTAATTCAGAAGAGGATATGAAGTATCTTCCTTTATTAGAAAAAGTTTTATATGATTTCGTTATTGGAATGGAAGATAAATATAATAAACAAGTTTCTAAAAATGCTTATTATAATTTTTTGCTTGATAATTTGAATAATAACATTAAATCAATAATTATTCCATCTGATACTTTTTTTTACCATCCTCTTGGTTTTTTAGAGCTTTCTACTAATTTAAAACCACTTTTGAAAAAGTATAATTCAATGGGGATTGAAACAACAGAAGAATTGAAGCAATCTATTTTAAAAAGAAATTATTATTATTATTTATTGCAGGTAGTAAAGTCAACTAGAACTACTAGAGGTATTGTTTCAACAAATCCTAAGTATATTGACAAATTCGAAGTTGTTATTGGATGTCGTACTATTGAAAATTCCAATTTATATTTATTAGAAAAAGCATTTACAATGGCACAATCTTTAACTTTGGCTAATTTGATAAGACTTTATAAAGTTAAATTTAAAGTCGTTTATCCAGATGGAACTAGTCATGTTTATTTTAATTATTATAAAGCATTGGATTATGAAAACATTGAGATAATGAATATAGCTAAAATGCTAGAAGTTGTCATTGGTGATGAGAATCTTATGCAAATATCAATAGAGGGTAATTTTGAGGAAATAGATAAATTTAATGAAAAGTATGATGAATTATTAGGTAATTTACGTTTTGATATGAACACTAAGGACCGTGAATATAATTGTTTAAAATTTTTTTCTAAATATATGTCTATGATAATAGATGAAGAAAATAAGATGAGGAAAGTGGAAATTATAAAAGTATTAAACAATTTAATATTTATGATGTATGAAAAAAAACTTATAGAATTATTAAAAAGTCCACTTAATAAGATGCAAATGAGTTTGATTAGTCGTGATATTAAAACATTGGAAGAATGTATGCTTTATAATGAAGAAATAAAATTTCATAATCAAATGTTACATGTCCAATTGTTAAAATCAATTAAGGATAAATTTAAAATTGCTATGGTAAAAGGTGGAACATCTAGTAAAAATATTAAGGAGTATACAATTTATAGTAGAGATAAAAAGAAAAGTCGTTCAGTTTTATCAAGTTTACTTCCCATTAATTTTAATAATAATATAGTTACTTTTGAAATTCATGAAACTAGCAGCTATGAAGGTAATACATTAGTTAGATTTTCAACGTTTGTTTATAATAGTGATCTTAGAGAAAGATATACTTATGAGAATTTATATTTATCAGTTAAGGATATGAGGTTACTTTATGATACTTCCGATTTAGGTGTTATTACTAAAGAATCTGATAAAATAAGAAGACTTATTGCTGAGAGGATTGTTAATCCACAAATAATGGAACTAATACTTAATGAGAGAGCTTCTTTTTTAGGTGAATTTGTTTATAATAGTGAGCAAGCTAAGGGTTATATTTTTAAAAATGCAAAAGTAGTTTCAATGCTTAAAAACCGTTCATAAAAATTATTATTTATTGGCAAAATATATCAATTGTGTTATAATAGTGATGTTTTCTAGGGAAGATTATTATGAAAATAAATAATATTAATGAAATCTATGCAATGTTATAATATCTAGAAATAGCTAATCTTCATGAGGATTCTTTAGATATAACATCATATACTAAATATAAATTAATTCTTGAAAAAAATGATGAAAAGATAAGTGGTATTTCAAAATGTAAGGTTGTTATTAAACTTGATAGGGATAATAATCATGTCGTTGTAAAGGAAGATATAAGACAAGAGTTTAATCGTAGACCAATTTCTGTTTTAGATAATAAGAATTATACATATAATATGTTAAATACTCAAAAAGTCGTTGATTTTCAGGTTCAAGGTAATCAACTTAATGTAGTTTCAGCAGAAATAGTTCAGGGTGGAAAAGGGGATACTTTAAACATGAATAATTCAATAATTGTTGAGTTCAATTCTATCTTTGATTTTAGGGACCATAAAAAAACAATTTTGGTTGATGGGGAACCAATTTTTGAAAATCAGACATATAATATTGTTACAGAAAATTATAATGTTAGTAAGGGTTTATCTGATGTCGTTGAGGCTAAAGGACAGATTCAAAAGAAACTATTTTAATTTTTAAATACTGATTGAGAAGTCAGTATTTTTTGTTTTAGAAAATATTTAAAAATTACTTGTTATTAGAAGTTGATTTGTTTTAACTATAAAAAGGTTCTTGATTATATAAAGAAGAATGAGTATACTTAAATTAAATGGAGGATTTAAAAATGCAAAAACAATTAGAAGAAAAAGTAAGTAAATTAGTCGTAAAACTTACAGAAAAGAAAAAAACAATTGCTACAATGGAGTCTTGCACTGGTGGTGGGGTTGCTAATATAATTACTAATATTCCAGGTGCTAGTGAAGTGTTAAAGTTTAGTGCTGTTACTTATTCAAATGAATATAAAATTAAGATGGGTGTATCTAAGGATATAATAGATAAATATACTGTTTATAGTAGAGAAACGGCTATTGAAATGAGTAGAAAAATTAGTTTATTTGCTAATAGTGATTTTGGTGTTGGAATTACAGGTAAGTTTAATTGTTGTGATAAGGCTAATCTTTATGGAGATGATAGTAAGGTTTATGTAAATATTTTTGATAGAGAAAATGATAAGGATTATTCAATTGAGTTAGTATCTAGTAAGAGTTTACGTAGTGATAATAAGTTAATGGTAATCGAAAAAGTAATGGATACTATGCTTGAAATAGTTTAATATTTGTCGTACTAGAGTGTTTTATGTAAATATTAAATTGTTTATAGAAAAATGTTTTTTTGATTATAATAAGAATGATTTTTAATAATAAGAAAATAATATTACAAAGTAAGTAAAAATATAATTTTACTTGTTGGAATAGATTTATTAGAGATAGTGGTGTTTACTAGGTGTTAAGATTGACATAGTTAGAAATGAAGCTTTGATTTAGCTACTATTAGTTTCTGGAGGTAATTGTTTTAAAAAGTAACTAGTGATAGATTGTTTTTCTTTACAAATTGGACAAAATGTGGTATAATCTTAGCAATGTTAAGGTGGAGATTATAATGATTAAAAATTTACGTCTTGGTAATTTGTTTGAGTTACAACTTGTTGAATCAGGTAAATTATATGGTAATATGAATACTGCTAAAGCAATGTTTGAAGAAGGGTTATCTTTTGAACAAAGAGAAAAGAAATTTTTGGAGAATAGATTAGCTTTAGGACGTGATTATGGATTTGATGGACATAAGTTTTTCTTAGCTAGTCAAGTTGATAAACGTGGTACATGGTTTGAGATTGATAATGATTATGTTATGGAAAATCCAAATGGATGGACAGATATTAATCAGGATATTTTGGTTATTAATGATAAAACACCAGGTGTTGTAATAGGTCATCCTGTTGCTGATTGTCCAGTAGTAATTGCTTATGATAAAAGAAAAAAAGTTGCTGCAATAGGTCATTGTAGTGCTGAACTTGTCGATAAGAAAATGCCAATGTTAGTAGTTGATGCTTTATATAATTCTTATAGATCAAGTGATGAGGATATTACTACTTATGTATCAGCTTGTGCTGGCTTAAGTTGGACATATGATAAGTATCCTAAGTGGGCAAAAGATGAGAAAATTTGGAACGATACAATTGTTCAAGACGAAAATGGTATATTTCATATTGATTTAAAGAGTGCAGTGTTTAAACAGTTACAGGAAAGAAATGTTGATGATATCATAATGTCTGAAATAGATACTATTGTTCATCCAGACTTTTACTCTAATAGTGCAGCTTATAATGGTCAAAAAGATAAACTTGGACGAAACTTTGCAGGATGTTTTTTTAGAAATTCAGTAGAAAAAGAAAAAGTAATGATTAAATAAAGATTGTAAATAAAAATTAGTGAACTATTGACTTGATTATGTTGATAGTTCTTTCTTTTTTATGCAGGTTTATGTGTTTTTTGAATAAAAAAATTTGTAAAAGTATTGACTTTTGATTTTAATCTTTGATATAATCAATTTGCTGATGCAGAAATGTCATATGTGCCTAATTGATATTTTTGTTGATGTAATATATGGGGCATTAGCTCAGCTGGGAGAGCGCCACGTTTGCACCGTGGAGGTCAGCGGTTCGATCCCGCTATGCTCCACCATATGAAATTTAACCTTGAGAAATCAAGGTTTTTATATTTTTAAGTACTGTTCAGGTACTTTTTTTGAATTATCTAATATATTCTGAGTAGTAGAGAATAAGTGCATATATGTTTCTTGCATTAATTTTACTTAATATCTTATTCTATTTGATATCATTAAAAAAACTAGGTATATCAGTTGATTTAATTTAACATATTCATTAATTAATAATGATAAGTTTGCCCAGTGACAATGAACTAGATATTATTTAAGATAACGAATATAGATTTAAAGGATAATTTTGTAATGTTAATACTTATTTGTGGTACAATTATATTAATAAGTGATTAAAATATCACTATGGAGGTTTAAAATTGAAATAAAAAGAAAAACAATTTTAAATGATGAAGAATATCTATGACAAATTTCTCAGCCTGTTGATATAAGCAATAAAACTTATAAAGAAGAAATGAAACTATTAGGGTAATTTTGCTTTGAAACAGAATGTTTTGCTTTAGCCACTGTACAAATTGGTATTCCAAAAAGAATGATATATTTAAAAAATACAGCTTTAGATGTGCCTTTATAGGATATAAACTATAACGAATCAAAAGTTTTAATAAATCCAATTGTTACTTCTAGAAAAGGATATACTAAATATTGGGAAGCATGTTTAAGTTGTTTAGATAATATGGTGTGTAGACCATATGGGATGAATGTACAATATTATGATGAAAAATTGTGTTTGCATATTGAAATGTTTGAAGGATTTGAAGCTACAGTTTTATTGCATGAATTCAATCATCTTGATGAAATTCTTCATATGGATATAGCAGAAGAAGTTTTGAATATGACACCAGAAAAAAGAAAGGCATATAGGAAGGAACATCCATATGAGGTTATATCTAAGACCTGTGATTACGATATTAAACTAAAAATTAAACAGTTATGACGTTTAATTGACAAAGTTTTTTAACAAACGTTTAGTTATTTCATACAATATATAAATTACAATTATCTGTTTAAATGGTAAAAGACTATAGTAAGTTACTTGTTTTTATGATATAATTTTATTATTGGGAGGCATATTTTATGGGGTTAGTAGTATCAGTTTTTATTATTTCTTATATATATTTAATATATAAATCTAAAAAGGCACTTCATATGTTACAACAGAATCTTTATAATATGAATAATCGTTATATTAAGTGGATAATGAAACATTTTAAGGATGTATTTTTATCTGTTGACTTGTTAGCTATTTTATTTTTGATTATAGGTTTTTTTAGAAAACAGGAAATTTATTTTATTCTAGTATTTGCTTGTTATTTGATTGGTATTTTTATTGTAAGAAGAAAGAATATTCAAGAGAGTAAAGTTACTAAAAAACCATTGGTTATAACAGCAAGGATAAAAAGGCTTTTAGTAACTGTTAGTATATTGTATTTATCATTAATAGTAATTTACTACTTTAATAGGAATATATCATTTAGTTTATTAATTATTTTATCTGTTATGATTTATTTAAATTATTTTATTTTACTTGTTTGTAATATTATTAATAAACCAGTTGAAAAGTGTGTTTATATTTATTACTATAGAAAAGCAGTTACAAAACTAAAACTTATGAATAATTTAAAAGTTATTGGAATTACTGGTAGTTATGGAAAAACAAGTAGTAAAAAAATTTTAAATGATATTTTAGGAAGTAAATTTATTTCTTTAGCTACACCTAGAAATCTAAATACTGAGTATGGATTAATGATTACAATTAATAATCATCTAGATAAATTTAATGATGTTTTTATTGCTGAAATGGGTGCATATAAACGTGGTGAAATTAAAACACTTTGTGATATGGTTAAGCCAAAGTATGGAATATTAACAAGAATCGGTACAGCACATTTAGAAACTTTTGGAAGTGAGGAAAATATTCAAAAAACAAAATTTGAACTTATTGAAAGTTTACCAGATGACGGAGCTTGTATTTTAAATGGTGATGATCCAAAGCAACTTTCTTATAATATTAAAAGTAAGTGTCATAAAATTTGGATAGGTATTGATAATCATGATGTTGATGTGTATGCTACAAACATAAGAGCTAACCAAAACGGTAGTGTTTTCGATGTTAAATTTGCAGATATTGATGAGATTTATACGTTTGAAACTAGGCTTCTTGGTAATAATAATATTTATAATATATTAGCAGGTATTGCACTTGGATATTACTTTAAAATGACTATTGATGAAATTAGAAATGGAGTTAAAAAGGTAAAATCAATTGAACATCGTTTGGAACTTAAAAAAATCGGTAATATGTATATGATAGATGACGCTTATAATTCTAATCCAGTTGGTGCAAAGGCAGCTCTTGATGTTTTAGATTTAATGCCAGGAGATAAAGTAGTAGTAACACCTGGTATGATTGAACTTGGTGAAAAAGAAGATTTTTATAACAAAGAATTTGGTAGGCAAATTGCCAAAAGTAAAGCAAATTATGTAATATTAATTGGAAAAAGTAAAAGTAAACCAATTTATGATGGTTTAATAGAAGAAAAATTTGATAAAGAAAAAATTATTATTTTAAATGATGTTCGTGAAGCTTACAATGTTATTTATGGTTTAAAGGGTGAAAAAGATATTTATGCCTTATTTGAAAATGATCTTCCAGACTCATATAATGAAAAATAATTTTTGGTGGGAGTAATGAATGACAACAAGAGAAAATATTGAGAATTTAATTTATAGGTTAAAAAATAATCTGAATAAAGATGTAATTGATGATGTAAATAGATTATTTTTTTCTTTTTCTGATGAAGTAAATGATGATATAGATATCATTTTAATCTTAGGAAGCAGTTCAATTAACAGAGCTAAAAAAGGGTTAGAGGTATATAAAAAAAGTTTTAAGCCAATTATTATTAGTGGTGGTGTAGAGAGATTTGAATCTATTAGTGAGGCATCTAAATTTAGAGAGTATTTACTTGATAATGGTGTTAGATGTGAAGATATTTATGTAGAAAATATGTCTTCAAATACTTATGAAAATTTGGATAATTCTTTTAAACTTATTAATGATATAGATAAAAATATAAGAAATATTTTAATTGTTACTTCTTCACAGCATATGTTAAGAGTCCTTTTTACTTTCAAGAAAATAGTGGAAGAAAATAATTATTTTTTTAAGTCGTTTACTTGCCCTTCATTTGCTGATATTCTAAGAAGAGACAATTGGTTTTTAAATGAAAAAAGCATAGATATAATTATAGGTGAGTTAGAGAGAATTATAAAATATAATTTAGTATAACTTATAAATCGGTTTTGTTCGTTGTGTAGTTGTCAATGATGTGACACCTAAAAAGTGAAAAATAGAAAAGCGATAT
>CANORV010000053.1 GCA_947569245.1 uncultured Mycoplasmatota bacterium
ATTTTCACCAATTATTCATTTTTAAAACAGGGACATTTTTAAAAATTTTTCACAATTTTTATGTTATTTTGATAATAAAAGAATTGACATTCATGTGAAATTATGATATCATATATCTCCTATAGAAATAGGGATGGGGGAAATAATTATGATAGGTAATGTTTTAAAAATATATGCAACAAAAGATATTTTCATAGGATATGTTGATACGGTAAGTTTTAATAATTTAACCAATGAACCAGAAATTATTACAAAAATACTTCCACTTCAAAAAACTGTTTCTAAAGATAAAGACTTACCAGATTATAAACCACTTTCGAAAATATATGAATTTTATAGTATTTCAGAAATTGAACCAATCGTAAATAGTATGAAAGATAACGAGATAACTCAATTTATATCTACTAAAAAAATAGATGACATCATAGAAAGAAAAGCAAGAAAGATTGGTGCAAAAACATTAACCAAAAAGGCAGCTTAGATAAATATAAAAGTTATAAACATGACAAAAATTATAGGTCATGTTTTTTAATATTATAAATTAGACCATCCGTAAAATTTAATAATAAAAAGAAAAAGCAAAATATGTTATTACATAGATTTGCTTTTTTAATACATATACTACCTTTTTTATAAAAATTTATATCTAATAACTTTTCTTTTCAAGCATTTAAGCTACTTTTATTTTTGAAAAATATTTGCATATATTTTTATGGTTTTTTTATTTTTATTTTATAAGTCTATTTCTTAAACCATCTTCCATATTGATATTTGTAGGAATAACTACACTAGCTCCAATTTTATGAGTAATTAAGTTTGCTATTATTCTCATTGCCCTTGAACCATCAAACCAAGTAGGGTTATCACTTCTATCTCTTATGGAATCTAATGAAGTATTCATCATATCATGGTCATATATATCTATTTTTTCCGTTTTAATCATATATTTTTGCCTATCACTTGTATATAAAGTATTCTCATCCATCTCATATAATGCATTATTAAACCAATACAAATGATCTCCTCCAGAAAGAACTATAGCAAAAGACTTATATTCTAAATCACCAATTAAAGAATTAACATAGTCTGTAACCTCATCAAAAGTAATTTTTGCAATATCCTCCTTCAATTCCGGAAATTTACTTGTTATATCTACAACCCCAAAGTTATAAAACTTACGTCCAACTATTTCTTTATTCTTTACAAATATCAATTCAATAGAACCTCCTCCACCAATGAAGATACATAATGAACCATCATAATTAATATTCTGATAGCATCCCTTTGCAGTAAGAATTGCTTCATCTTCTTGTGACACTACTTCTATTGTTAAATTAAATTTATCTTTTAAAATACCATTAATTTTTTCTAATTCTGTATTACTTATATTTCTAAATATACTACATCCATATATATGAATATTTTCTGTAAATTCTAAAGCTTTACTTATTTCGTTATATAACTTTTCTAAATCATCATTACTTACTGAACCATTATTTTTATAATTTTTCTTAAATTCAATAGTTGTTGTTTTATCATATATAACTGTGTTATTTTCATAAATATGAGTTTTTGTATTATTACTACCTATTTCTATAATTCCATATTTTTTATTCATATTGCTTACCTCTTGATATTATTATAACATGTATAGTATTAATCAGTAAATTAATAATAGAATATCACTAAAATTAAAATAAAGAAATTTAATCAAAAGTCACAGTATTAATTAAAATTAAGTAAAAACTTTATATTTTAGTAAAATCTACGTGGTAAAAACTTGATACTAAACAAAAATATAAAGATAATTTCACATGACTAATTATCCTATGAATTATTATGAAATGAAAACAAGACATATATATTATAATTTGTTGACAAACATTTGTTTGTGCAATATAATAAATATAAATTAAATTATTATAAAAAATCAACTATATATGATATAATATGAAGCAGGTGAAATTTATGGATGAAATTATTATTAAAGGTGCAAGAGAAAACAATTTAAAAAATATAGATATAACACTTCCTAAAAACAAATTGATAGTTATGACAGGAGTATCAGGAAGTGGAAAAAGCTCGTTAGCTTTTGATACTATATACGCAGAAGGGCAACGTAGATATGTAGAGAGTTTATCGGCATATGCTAGGCAATTCTTAGGTGGAACAGAAAAACCAGATGTCGATAAAATAGAAGGATTATCTCCAGCAATTAGTATAGACCAAAAAACAACAAGTAAAAATCCAAGATCGACAGTTGGAACAGTAACTGAAATATATGATTATTTGAGACTTTTATTTGCAAGAATAGGAATTGCTTACTGTCCAATACATAATGTTGAAATAACCAGTCAAAGTATTGATGAAATGGTAAATAAAATTTTAGAGTTAGAAATTGGAACTAAAATTCAAATTTTATCACCAGTTGTTCATGGAGAAAAGGGAACTCACAAAGAACTTCTTGATTCTCTTAGAAAAGATGGTTATGTAAGAGTAAGAATAAACAAGCAAATGTATGACTTAAGTGAAGAAATAGTATTAGAAAAAAATAAAAAAGATGATATAGATGTTATAGTTGATCGTCTTGTTATAAAGGAAGATATTCGAAGTAGACTTTCAGAATCCTTAGAGGTTGCAACGAAACTATCTGGTGGAAAAGTAGTAATCGATGTAATTGGTGATAGAGAAATTATCTTTTCTGAATCGTTTGCCTGCCCATATTGTGATTTTTCTTTGCCAGAATTAGAACCTAGAATATTTAGTTTTAACGCACCATTTGGAGCTTGTCATGATTGTAAAGGACTAGGAATAAAATTGAAAATAGATAAAGATTTAGTAATTCCTGATTACAATAAGAGTCTAAGAGAGGGTGCTATTACAACACTTTCTGATGATCAAGAGGGAATCTATTTTAAAAGATTAGAAGCCCTATGTAACCATTATAAAATTGATATGAACAAAAAATTGTCCAAATTAACAAAAAGAGAATTAGACCTAATCCTATATGGAAGTGATGAAATAATAAACTTTCATTATCAAACTAAAAGTGGCAATATAACTAATACAAAAGATTTTTATGAAGGAATAATAAATAACTTAGAAAGACGATACATGGAAACAAGTAGTGCTTGGATTAGAGAATGGCTTGAAAACTACATGATTGAAACAGAATGTGAAACATGTCACGGTGCAAGACTACAAGATAGTGTTTTATCTGTTAAAGTTGGTAAGAAAAATATCTATGAAGTAACATGTATGAGTATAAAAAAATTGTTAGTGTTCTTTGATAATCTAAAACTAAATAAAGAACAAGAACAAATTGCAAATTTGTTAATAAAAGAAATAAAATCACGTCTAGAATTTTTGAAAAATGTAGGACTTGAATATTTGACATTATCAAGAGCAGCAGGAACATTATCAGGTGGTGAATCTCAAAGAATTCGTCTAGCAACTCAGATAGGTTCTAAACTAACAGGTGTTTTATATGTTTTAGATGAACCTAGCATCGGACTACATCAAAAAGATAATGAAAAGCTTATCAAGTCACTTCTTGAAATGAGAGATTTAGGTAATACTCTGATAGTTGTAGAGCATGACACTGACACAATGCTTGCCAGTGATTATTTAGTCGATGTAGGACCAGGAGCAGGAGATCAGGGTGGACAAATTGTGTCACACGGAACACCAGAAGAGGTAATGAAAGATGATAATAGTTTAACTGGTAAATATTTATCTGGAAAGGAAAAAATTGATATTCCTAGCACAAGACGTAAAGGAAATGGAAAAACAATTGAAATAAAAGGAGCAAGTGAAAATAATTTAAAAAATATTAATGTTAAAATACCTCTTGGAACAATAACTTGTGTAACAGGTGTCTCAGGAAGTGGAAAAAGTACATTAGTTAATCAGATTTTAACAAGAGCTGCTAAAAGTAATTTATATAAAACCAAAGAAAAGCCAGGAAAATTCAAAAAAATAACAGGATTAGAAAATATTGATAAAGTCGTTGACATATCACAAAATCCAATTGGAAGAACACCTAGAAGTAATCCAGCAACTTATACTGGAGTATTTGATGAAATAAGAGATTTATTTACTAATACAAAAGAGGCTAAAATGTATGGATTTGAGAAAAACAGATTTTCATTTAATGTTAAAGGAGGACGCTGTGAAGCTTGCCATGGTGATGGTGTAAAAAAAATAGAAATGCATTTTTTACCAGATGTATATGTTCCCTGTGAAGTATGTCACGGAACTAGGTATAACAGCGAAACATTAAAAATAAAATATAAAGGAAAAAATATTGCTGATATTTTAGACATGCGTGTACATGAAGCATTAGATTTCTTTGGAAATGTTCCAAAAATTAAAACTAAATTGCAGGTTTTAGAAGATGTAGGAATAGGATACATAAAATTAGGACAAAGTGCTCCTACTTTATCTGGAGGAGAAGCTGCAAGAGTAAAGCTTGCCAAAGAACTACAAAAGAAAGCAACAGGAAAAACTTTATTTATTTTAGATGAGCCAACAACTGGACTACATCAACATGATATAAAAAGATTACTTGCAATATTTAATAAAATAGTAGATAATAAAGATACAGTAGTTATAATTGAACACAACTTAGATGTAGTAAAAGTAGCTGACTATATTATTGATTTAGGACCAGATGGTGGAGATAATGGTGGTACAGTTATTGGAATGGGAACTCCAGAAGAAATAGCCAAAATTAAAGAATCTTATACAGGAGAATATTTAAAAAAAATTTTAGTTTAAAAGAAAAGAGTGACTATATGTGAAAAAAGATAAATTTAATCTTTTGACAAAAACAATAGAATGGTTAATATACATGTTCTTTTATGCAATAGTATTTTTTGTAGTATCAAATTTTTTTGATTCATTCTATATAGACATAGAACATTCAGGTATTTATAGTTTTTTAGCTGTTGTAATAATTTACATTCTAAACAAAACTATAAAGCCAATTCTTTTCTTTTTAACAATACCAATTACAGGTATAACATTAGGACTTTTTTATCCATGTATTAACTTATTTATTCTAAAATTAACAGATTGGATTCTTGGAAGTCATTTTCAGCTAAATAATATCTTTATAGCCTTTTTTATAGCAATTCTTATTTCTATAATGAATTCACTAATAGATAATATTATAGTCAATCCAATCATAAGGAGGTTAAGAAAAAGTTGAACAGAGTAGCTTTAGACTTAGGAATAATACAAATATATTGGTATTCCATACTAATATTTTTAGGAATTGCTGGTGGTTGCCTAGTTGTATATAAAGAGACAAAAAAGTACAAACTAAATGAAGACTACATGGTTAATATGCTTTTTTATGGAATCATATTTGGACTATTAGGGGCCAGAATCTATTATGTAGCTTTTAATCTTGACTATTATTTAAAATATCCAATAGAAATATTTGAAATATGGAATGGTGGACTTGCAATTCATGGTGGTATAATAGCAGGCCTATTATGGATTATATTTTATACTAAAAAGTACAAAGTTCCAACATTTAAAATATTGGACTTTATAACACCAGGACTTATTTTAGGTCAAGCCATAGGAAGATGGGGAAACTTCTTTAATCAAGAGGCTCATGGTGCAGTAACAACCATTGAAAAGCTGCATAAAGCAGGAATTCCAGAATTTATTATTGAAGGAATGAATATAAATGGTTTATATTATCATCCTACTTTTCTTTATGAATCAATCTGGAACATTACTGGTTTTATTGCAATTATGATAATTAAAAGATACAAATACTTAAAAAAAGGTCAAATAACTGCAATATATATGATGTGGTACTCTTTTGGAAGATTCTTTATTGAAGGTTTTAGAACTGATAGTTTAATGCTTGGAACTTTTAGAATAGCTCAACTAGTATCAGTAATTATGTTTATGGCAGGACTATTTATCTTCATCTTCTGTAAAAGAGGTAAACATCTTGATAATTTATACAGAGAACAAGATATACCAGAAATTCGCTATTAAGCGGATTTTTTTAAAAAATTAGAACAAATTAAATGTAGGTGATAATATGAATAAAACATATAATACAATAATAATTGGAGCAGGAGTAGCAGGAATGTCAGCAGCTATTTACTTAAAACGTGCAGGTATTAATTTTATTATTTTTGAAAAAGAAATGCCAGGAGGACAAGTAAATAGAACATCAGATATTGAAAATTATCCAGGAATAGTATCAATAAAAGGACCGGACCTAGCAATGAATATGTATAAACAAATATTAAATCTTGGAATAGTATTATCAACAGAAAATGTGGAAAAAATTATCAAAAAAGGTAAAAGATTTACTGTAGAAACTTCTAAAGATATATATACTTGCAAAAATATCATTATAGCAACTGGAAGAAGACCAAAAAAATTAGATGTACCAGGTGAAGAAAAATACCTAAATCACGGAATAAGTTTTTGTGCTGTATGTGATGGTTTTTTCTTTAAAAATAAAGATGTTGCAGTAATTGGAGGAGGAAGAGCAGCCATAGAAGAAGCACTTTATCTATCAAATATATGTAATAAGGTAACACTAATTCATAGAAGAGACTCATTTAGGGCAGATGATAATTTAATAGAAAGTCTAAAATCAAGAAAAAATGTTGAAATAATAATAAACGCAATAGTAAAAGAGTTCATTGGAGATGAAACAACTTTAACTGGTATTAAACTTGAAATAAATAATGAAGAGCAAATTATTCCTGTAGCAGGATGCTTTACATATATCGGACAAATACCAAACACTGAAATTTTTAAAGATATAGAAATTTTAAATAATGATAATTACATTGTAATTGATCGTGATTCAGAAACAAAAGTTCCTGGAATATATGCAGCAGGAGACTGTTGTAAAAAGCAAGTATATCAAATAATAACTGCAGAAAGTGAAGGAATAATAGCAGCAAATATGATTATAACAAAGGAAAATACTAAAAAGTAACTACGAAAAAGTGATAAAAAAAAAATACATAATTATTAACAAAATAAGTAAAAAAGAAAACAACAAATTTACTAGAACTATTACTTTTTTTAATAAAACAATATATAATAGTATTGGTGATGTAAATGAGAAAAAAAATCGTTGTTTTAGGTGGAGGAACAGGTATGTCCTTTTTACTTCGTGGCTTAAAAGACTTTCCTGTAGATATAACTGCTATTATAACAGTATCAGATGATGGTAGATCAACTGGAAAATTAAGAGAAGAATTTAACTCTCCAGCAGTAGGAGACACAAGAAAAGTCTTAACAAATCTTTCAGAACTACCTACTGAAATAAAAGAAACTATGGAATATCGTTTTAAAACATATAGTGACTTAGATGGTCATCCTTTAGGAAACCTAGTATTAACAGCAATGCTTAATAAAACAGGAAGCTTAAAAGAAAGTATCAAATATCTAAGTAAATTACTAGACGTAAAACACTGTGTTCTACCACTTTCAGAAGATTATCTAACTCTAATGGGAAAAACTGTTGATGGAGAAATCATTGAAGGAGAAGATAATCTTACCAAATCAAATAAAAAATACAAAGAAATTTTTTACAAAGAAGAACCACATGTAGTATCAGATGTCTTTTCTGCAATAGATAAGGCAGACTTAATCATCTTAAGTATGGGAAGTTTATATACAAGTGTCTTACCACATTTAATCTGCAAAGATGTATCAAAAGCAATTAAAAAATCAAAAGCAAACGTTATGTACATATGTAATGCTATGACTCAGCCAGGAGAAACAGATAATTTTGGAGTAAGTGATCATTTAAATGTTTTAGAAAAATACTTAGGAAAAAATGTAATTGATGTAGTAATTGCATCTAATACGATAGTACCAAAAAATATGTTAGAAAAGTATGAAACAGAAGAACAAAAAGATCAGGTATTCATAGATGCCGATAAAATAAAAAAGATGGGAATTGAATTAATTGATTCAGATCTTCTAACAACAGAAGATGGAACAATAAAGCATGATAGTTTAAAATTGTCAGCTATGATATTCTCATATCTTATGAGATGAGGAAGAAAATTATGTCTTTTACAACAAATATAAAAAATGAAATATCAAAACTAGAATTTTCAAAAACAGAAAGTATCTCAGAACTATCAGGATTTATAAGAAATAATGGAAGTTTTACAAATGAAAAAATTGAGCTATTGACAGAAAATATAACAGTTGCCAAAAGAATATACAGTCTAGTAAAAAACATATATGACGTATCATGCAGCATTGAATCAAGAAAAAATAACAATTTCTCTAAAAACAACTTATATCTAATCAAAATAAATGACAAAGTACAAGAAATACTAGAAGATTTAACCGTTATAGACTCTACGAATAAAAAGTTACCTATACCTGGTGAATATATAACTGCATCAACAGAAGAAACCAGAGCATATTTACGTGGTGTCTTTCTATCTAAAGGAAGCATAAATGACCCAAAAACATCGAGATATCATTTAGAATTTTTAATTGAAGAAAAACCAGAATCAGAGTTTTTAAAAGAAATATTAAATAGCTTCAACTTAAATAGTAAAACATTATCTAGAGATAAAGGTTACATGGTTTATGTAAAGGAAGCTGAAAAAATAGGGGACTTCTTAAGAATAATTAGTGCTAGTAATGCTGTTTTATATTATGAAGATATTAGAATTTATCGTGATCATAAAAATATGACTAATAGGCTTAACAACTGTGAACAAGCAAATATTGATAAAATAATAGATACAGCAAATAAACAAATAGCTGATATTGAATATCTAAAAGAAAATTTAGCTGTTGAATTATTAGACGATAAAACAAGAGAAGCTCTTAATTATCGTGAAAAATATCCTGAAGCATCTCTTCAAGAATTAGCAGAAATTATAACATATGAAACGGGAAAGCCAATAACTAAGTCAGGATTAAACCATAGATTTAGAAAAATGAAAGAGTTAGTTGACAAACTAAAAGGATAAAAAAATTGATAAACAATACCAATTATGTTATTATATATTTTGCAAAAAAAGGGGTGGAGAAATAACATGAGGTATGAAGATAAAAAAGAAGAAGTACTAAGAAAATGCAATGAGCAATTAAAAAAATATGATGATTTTTATAGAGAAACTATGAACTTAGGACATGAAATGGATTTTGTAAAAATTGATGAAAGTGTAACAAATATAGATGAAGAAGCAATAATAGACTGGTTATTAACCACAATGCTTGATGTTTACTTAGCTAAATTCTCAGAATTATTTGCAGCATCCACATGCGTTGAGAAACCTAGTAGAGAATCAGTAGAAAATCTAGAAAGTAATATTAAAATAAATGTAAAAAGAAAATAATGGAACTTCAATAATAGTTCTCTTTTTTTAATCGTTTAAAAAAATTTAAGATTTTATTATCAAACTAACATAGCTATCCTGAATTTCAAGTAGAAACTGGAAATTTTTATAAAAAAATGTAAACCAGTAC
>CANORV010000054.1 GCA_947569245.1 uncultured Mycoplasmatota bacterium
TATCCATTATATCTTCTGGCACCTTATTAAACAATGTTTTTAGTGATTGTTTTCTAGGCTTATATTCTTTAATATTATATTCTTCTAGTATTTCAGGTGGAAGTGTTTTATTATAAACCTCTTTGGCTAGTCTTCTTTTTATCCTTTTTATAATGTTTGTATATGAACTATTTTCTCTTTTTGACATAAGACTCTTTTCTTCATCATTTAATTCTTCTATTAAGCTATCCATTATATCTTCTGGCACCTTATTAAACAATGTTTTTAGTGATTGTTTTCTAGACTTATGTTCTTCAATATTATATTCTTCAAGTATTTCAGATGAAAGTCTTCCATCATGAACTTCACGAGCTATTTTTCTTTTTAATTTTTTAATAGAGTTAGTATAAATGTTATATTCCTTTTTAATTAGTGGTTGTCTAATTTTATTAATAACCTTTTTTTCTTCATCACTTAATTCTTCTATTAACTTATCCATTATATCTTCTGGTACTTTACTAAATATTATTTTTGGTGTTTGTCTTTTATGCCTACTTTCAATATTATATTCTTCAAGTATTTCAGGTGGAAGTGTTCCATAATAAACTTCACGATCTATTTTTACTTTTAATTTTTTGATACTATTTTGAAATTTGCCATTTTCTTCTTTAGTTAATTGACTATTTTCTCTTTTAGATATAATCTTTTTTTCTTCTTCACTTAATTCTTCTATTAACTTATCCATTATATCTTCTGGCACCTTATTAAACATTGTTTTTAGTGATTGTTTTCTAGGCTTATGTTCTTCAATATTATATTCTTTAAGTATTTCAGATGAAAGTCTTCCATAATAAACTTCTTGAGCTATTCTTACTTTTAGTTTTTTGATAGCATTTTGAAATTTGTTATGTTCTTCTTGAGTTAATGAGTTATTTTCCCTTTTAGATATGATTTGTCTTTCTTCTTCACTTAACTGTTTTATTAAGTTATTCATTATATCTTCTGGTACTTTACTAAATAATGTTTCAAAAGATGTTTTTTTATGGGGTTGATATTTTTTAATATTATATTCTTCTAGTATTTCAGATGGAAGTCTTCCAGCATGAACTTCACGAGCTATCCTTCTTTTAATTTTTTTATAAATATTTCGTAATTTATTATGCTCTTTTTTTGTTAATGAATCAGTTTCTTTTTTGGATATAAGTTTTCTTTCTTCTTCACTTAATCCTTCTATTATGTTATCCATTATATCTTCTGGTACTTTGCTAAATAATGTTTTTGGCGTTGTTATTTTCTGTGGTTCATATTCTTTAATATTGTATTCTTCTAGTATTTCAGATGGAAGTCTTCCAGCATGAACTTCACGAGCTATCTTTCTTTTTAATATTTTACAAATATTTCGGTACTTACCATGTTCTTTTTGTGTTAATGAACCAGTTTCTTTTTTGGATATAAGTTTTCTTTGGTCTTCACTTAATCCTTCTATTAATTTATCCATTATATCTTCCGGTACTTTGCTAAATAAAATTCTTGAAGTTGTTGATGAAGGAGTATTTTGTTCAGGTATTACTTTTATATTACAATTTACTAAAACAGATTCATTTAAATTACCTAGTTCCACTTGTCTTTTTATCTCATTATCAATTTCAGTTATTACACTTTTATGATAAAATTCATTTTCTTCACTAGTTAATTCGTCTCTTTCCTTTTTTAAAATAAGTTCTTGATAATCTAATGGTAAGTTAATAATTATTTGTTTTAATATATCTTTTTCTACGTCATTATATTTTCTACTTACACGCATATCTGCTTTTTTTGTATCATTTTTACTATTTAAATTTTGGCCTTTATTACTATAACTTCTTTCTTTTTTAGGTCTACTAGTTTCAGTTGAGTCTTTATCTACTACTTCTTCTTGCCTTGATTTAGCAGATAATGATGATTCTAAAAAACGTTTTTTTTGTGATTCTGTCATAACATTTGATTGGTAATTTTTTATAGGAGTCATTACCGACTGACTAGTATAAACATGGATATTTTCTGTTGATTCTTGATTATCATAGACAGATGTTAGTGTTGTTTGTTTAGGTTCTTCTACTGAATTTGTTTCTTTGTTACTTACTATTTTTTTCTCTTTTTTATAAGATAGCTTTTTAGAGTTTGTTGGAACATTAGATTTTCTACTTTCTTCAACAGTTTTTAAAGCTTGTTCTGAGTTATCTAAGTAATAAGCAAGATTTTTACCATCGGCACTATGTCTTAATTTCCAAAAAACTTTTGATTCTATTTGCCTAACTCTTTCTCTACTAAGATTATATTTTTCTCCAGTAGCTTCAAGTGTTTCATATCGTCCTGTTATGAAACCATTTCTGTATAAAAATATTTCTTTATTTTTTTCAGATACAACCCTTGATAAAATTGTTTCAATTTTTTCTCGTAATTCCTTTTTAACTATATTATCAATTACATTATCTTCAACTATTTCACTGTTTGGGATATAGTATTCTAACTCGTTAGCATCACTATCGTCTGATATAACCATATTTAACGATGATACTTGTGGATAATTTTCTAATAATTTGGTAACTGCTTTTGTAGTCCATCCTAAAGCCTCTGCCATTTCTACTACACTAGCTTCTCTTCCTAAATCTTTTTCTAGACTACTTTTAACCAAGTTATATTTAATATACATTTCTTTAACTTGTGCTGGAACACGAATTGAATCACATTCATTAGTTGTATATCTTCTAATCGATTGTTCAATCCAGTTTGTTGCATATGTTGAAAACTTGTATCCTGATTTTATATCATATTTTTTAACAGCTTGATACAATCCTAAATTTCCATATTGAATTAAATCAAGAAAATCAATATCTAAAGTTTTATATTTTCTTCTTACTATATTTACAACTAATCTAAGATTTGCTTCTATTATTCTCTTCTCAATAAGTTCATCTTTTGTTTCAGCATACTCTTTTAATAATTTAAACTCTTTTAATGGACTTAGAAGATTAACCATACCAATTTCTTTTAAATACATTCCAACTGGATCTAGTGATTTGTGATCATATACATAATTGGATTCATCTTTATTTTTATTAGTAATAATATTAGTGTTATTGTTAATTATTTCAATATTATATTTTTTACAGTATTCCTCTAATATTGCTAATACGTAATTACTTTCTGATATATTAACAATCTGATTATATTCAACCTGATTTTCAATGTTCTTATTTAAAAAAATAGCATTTATAATTGTATTGATTTTTTTATTATTTATTAAAATTCTAATTACTTCATCTATATTTGGTATAATATCTAATTTTAGAAAAAACAATTCAATTTTTTCTAATTCTAGTACATATTCATTAAATGTCATGTTATCTTTTTTTATAATCTTTTTTTTAATAAAACGATTAAGTATAATGTCTAAATTATCTTCTTCTATCATTTTTCTAACAATATCGTTAAGTTTATAAGTAATAATTCTATTGTAGTAACTGTTAAATTTTGATTTGGTGTCAGCTAGAAAGTAATCTTTTACTATATTTAGATAATTTTTAGAAAAATAGTCTGTAAACTCAGATTCATCTTCAAAGATGTATGAATAAGTTTTTTTTATTTTATTATGTATAGGTAATAGAATCTCATTTATTTTTTCTATATTATTACTATCAAGATAATTTTTTATTGATATTGAGATTTTGTCAGTCATGGTACTTCCTTCTTTCAAAGTTGTTTTATTTACTATAACATATATCTAGTTATTTGTTAACATTTTTTTTAATTGCTCTACTGTTGTATTTTTATATATAACATAACGTGGTAAAAGGTATTTATTACTGTTTATGGTAGATGGTTTATTACCTCCACCAAAGGCCACTTGAAAACCTATTTCTTTTACAGTTTTTCGAACATTTTCATTTGATGAATAAAAAGGATAACAAAAGGCTTTTTTAGAGTTTACGGTTTTTATTGATTTATCTAAATCATCTAGTAGTTGTTCTTTTTTTAATAAAAGAGTCTTTATCCCACAACCATTATCATTACAGTAATCATTATGATGAAGATTATGTCCATGGGAGTATATTTCTAAGTATTTACTTTTTTGATAGTTTTTTATGTCCCACCAAGAAGATATTAAAAACAAGGTAGCATGAACTTTCTTTTCTTCTAGAATACTAGGTAGAATATCACTAGTTCCAAAAGCTCCATCATCTACTGTTATTAAAACCGATTTTTCTTTGATATTAATACGTCCATATAGAAAGTCAATATATTCACTCATTGTTAAAATGTCATAGTCATTAGCAATTAAATAGTCTATGTGTTCTTTAAAAAGTTTATCACTAATACAAATTGTTTCATTACAAGAATTTGGTTGTTCATGTGAATAAAAAAAGTGATAATTTAAAACGGGAACTTTCTGATTTTTGTTAGGCACGATATCAACTAAATTAAGCATATTATCTACTCTTGATTCATTGAAACTATCAGTTACTAGATATTCTTTAGTTTTTTTAGTAGCACTTTTTTTATTTATTAAATTGATATTATATTTTTTTAATAATTTTGATGTTTCATTGTCAAGATTCCTATCATATAGTAAGGCTACTATTTTTTTGGTATCTTTTAAAAATAAATTATTATCTAAATAATTTTGATATTCATCACTTTTTAAGGTATATATATCTTTACTTTTTAATATTGATAGAAGTTCTTCAAATCGAGGATAGTTAAGGCATAATGTATCTAAACAAGTATCTTTTATGTTATCTATTTTTAAAGTTGGAATTGTTTTTTTGTATGTTTTGTTATTTTCTTTTTCTTCTTTTACATATTGTTTATCAATATAAAAATCATGATTTAAATATCTTATTAAGTATTTATCTTGATATTTTATTAAGGAATCTAAGATAATTGAATCTTCTACTTCTATTTCATCAGTATTATTATATAATATAGCGTTATTAGTCGTTGTTAATTGATATTTACTTTGATAGTTAGATATATCTAATAGAAAAATGTTGTTATTTGTTTTTTTTACATCTTTATAACTTACATAGTAGTTTAAATCTTCTAGTTTAAAATATTTTGTCTTTATATCAATTTTATCATTTTTTTCTAGTTTTAGTGTTATTTTTCCAGTCATAACTTCTTTATAAGTATCATCATAAATTTTACCATTTAGATATACATATTCTGAATAACTATTTTTTATTTCATTTAGTAGTTTAGTTTCTTTATCGTTTTTAAAAAAGAAAGATATATATATACTTATAGATAGTATTAAGATAATAGAAACAACTAATATTAAAACCTTTTTATTCTTCATATTATCACCTGTTTTAATTATATTATATATTTATAAATTAAAAAAGATGTTAAGCTATAAAACTTACATCTTTTTATTATATTTCTTGAATTACTGTAATAATCATTGGTTTACTTTCTGTTTCTTTATAAAAATATTTTCCAAGTTGGTTTCTTACTTCATTTTTTATTTTGGTATAATCAACTTTTCTACTATTTACTTCAATATTTTCTTCAATAACACGACTACATATTTCTTTACTTGTTTCAATTAAATCTTGATTTTCTTTGACAAAGATAAATCCTTTAGTGACTATGTCTGGTCCTGCCATTATTTCTTTGGTTTGCCTGTTTAGGGTACATGTTACTAAAACAATTCCATTTTCTCCTAACATTTCTCTATCTTTTAAAACAAGTTCTCCAATATCACCTGGTGTTAATCCATCAATTAAAACATCGTCTACTAATACTTTTTCCTGTTTATCTTGTAGTTTTCCATTAATAAAATAAGCAACATCTCCATTTTGTTTTAAAATGATGTTTTCTTTTGGAATACCTAGTTCTTCAGCAATCGTTGCATTCATATATAAATGACGATATTCTCCTTTTACTGGAAAATAGTATTTAGGATTCATCAAATTAATCATTAGCATTAAATCTTCACGAGAAGCGTGATGAAGAAGGTGTTTTTTACTAGATAAAGAGACAACATTAACATTATTTCTTGCTATATCATCCATAACAATAGCAAGTCTTTTTTCGATTCCATCATAGCTTGGTTCTGTAATAAAGATAGTGTCAGTTTCTTTTAATTTAATATATTTATCATAACCTTTGATAATTCTTTCCAAATTAGCAAAAGGTTTTTCTTTTTCATCAGATATTAAAACAATAACACCTTTTTCATTTAAATTAGATAAATCTCCAATACGATTTTGGTCTATTTTTAAATAGCCAAGATTGATACTATTGTTTATTAATTCTTGTAGCCCTTTACCCATAATGACAATCTTTCTATGGGTTTTCATTACTTCGTTAAAGATTTCTTGAATACGATAGATATGAGCTGGTAAAATGGTTGCTATAATACGATTATCATTTTTTTGAAGAACTTCTCTAATAAAGGCATCAATTCTGTTATTTGGAGAAGTATGACCATCTTTAAAGGCATAGAAAGATTCTGCTAATAGACATAATACTCCCTGTTTTCCAACATAAGCAAGTTTTCCTATATCTGTTTTATAGTTTTCAATCATAGTTGAATCAAAGACAAAGTCTCCAGTATAAACAATAGCTCCATCTTTTGTATATAATACATAACAAACAGCATCTGGTATGGAGTGTGTTACACTGATTGGAAATACTGACAAGTTCTTACCAAAATCAATTTTAGAATGTGGTCTTATTTCTTTTAAGTTATTGCAGATTGTATCTGACTCTTTCAATTCTCTTTTAACTATTTCCATTGTAAATTTTGTTGCATAGACATTAACTTTTGGCAAAAGCTTAATAACATCAGCAATTGCACCCATGTTACTTTCATGACCATGTGTTAGAAAGATACCTTTTATTTTTTTCTTGTTTTCTACTAAGTAATCAATATTTGGAATAATATAATCTACTCCTAACATTTTTCCAGTTCCATATTTTAAACCACTGTCAAAGACGAAAATATTTTCATCGACGTTTACTATATACATATTTTTTCCATTTTCATTTAGTCCACCTAGACTAAAAATTTTAATTTTACTCAAAGTTAATTTCTCCTCTCATAATAATGTTAGGTATTTTAATACAAAGCATTATCTTTTTTTGTTTTTAGACTTTAGTTAATAAACTTTATACATTATAACACAGATTTTAAAATAGTAAAGCTTTTTATTTTTTGGTAGAAATATTTTCTTGATAAATATCGATGTTATTAAAGCATTTCTTTATTTTTTGATAAGCATGATTATCATATCCTAATGGTATTTTATCAGGATTATAATCCTTTTTTAAGGACATTATATTACTGTTAGATAAATGGTTATATCTATTAAGAAGTTCTATGTGATAACAGTTTATATTACCAAGTTCAATAATTATTTTAGTATAGAGAATTAAGTCTATAATATTATCAGTAAATAAATCTTTTTCCATTAGGGTTTCACATTTGTCTAGATAGGTAAATATTAAGTTACCTAATTCTATAAGTTTTTGATATTCTTTAAAAAGAATAGGATTTAATATAATAAATGGATTTTTAATAATTATCATTATAGTAAAAAGTCTATAGTTAATTTCTTCCTGTTTTAATTCTTCTATTACTTCTAAGTTTTCTTTTAATGTTGTATCTTCATCATTCATTATTTTCTTTTCCTATTAAGGCTAATTTGTCAATAGCACTTTTGGCAGCTTCTTGTTCTGCTTCTTTTTTGCTTTGGGCTATTCCTGTTCCATATGTGATATCATCTATTTTAACAGCCATAGTAAATTGCTTGTTATGTGCAGGTCCTTCTTCTTTTATTAGTTCATATGTAAGATTTTTTTGTTCTGTTTGAACATATTCTTGTAAAGCACTTTTATAGTCACTAAAAAAATTAATGGTTGGATCTTCTATGTATGGAACGATTATGTCAAGAATTACTGTTTTAGCAACTTCATAGCCTAAGTCAATATATACTGCTCCCATAAAGGCTTCAAAAATATCGGCTAGTATCACTTTTTTGTAACGACCACCATCTGATTCTTCTCCATGTCCTACTTTGATGTACTTACTAAAGTTTAAATCACTAGCATAACGATAACAGGCATTTTCACAAACATAGCTTGCACGTATTTTAGTCATATCTCCTTCTTTGACATTTAAATTATTGTAAAGAAAATCACTCATAACTAAATCGAGGACTGCATCTCCTAAAAATTCCAATCTTTCATAGTCTGCTTTTAAGTGATTTTCATATACGTAGGAAGAATGTGAAAAAGCTGCATGATAGTATTTCATTTCATTTGGCATAATTTTAAGTCTTTTAAATAGTTTATCCATTTTATCACCTATTTCTTAATTTCAATTATACTTATACTATATCACATTTTAGCTATGTTTCAAGTCGTTTATAGAAAATAAATCTTAGTGTTTACAAAGATTTAATCATTTAAAATGATGGTAAGTATTATTTTTTTAAATTGTATAATAATAAAAACAAGCTATTATAATCGATTAAATTAGTAAGCTTGTTTTGTGTAATAATTTATGTAGATAATACAATTCTATAGCCACCATATTCGTATATATTACCATGGACATGGTCAAAGGCAAATATTCCTGATGATGAGCCAATTTTATAATGACCACCACGTAAAAACCATGGACCAGTTGTGTATATATAGTAGGCATTATCACTATACCAAGAGCTAATTTGCCTTACTACATTGTTAGCATATATTATACTTTTAAATGGATTCATTTCTACTGTTGCGTCTCCTAAGTGACCTCTTGTAAATTCTGAATAACTTGTTCCATAAGAATATTTATCGTAATATTTTTCTTCTGGCCAGGATAAGCCTGATGAAAGGCTTCCTCCTTCTCCAAAACTACCAGTAAATCCTGAATTATAGGCAGTATTTCTTCCTGATAATGGCTTACCACTTAAATCTGTCATTACTCCCATCACATATTCCCAAGCTCCACCTGACATATCATAGATTCCTGAGATATTTCCAGTAGTTGATGCAAGATATCCTACCTCAGTATTATATGGATGTGTTATATCACTTGTTGTTCCATATTTGTTACAGTCACGGTTATCATTAGTCCAGCCACATGTTGGTTCTGAAACACTTGCGTATCCTGTTATAAAATTACTGTTGTTATTAAATCTAACACTCGTCATGGAACCATATTTTGAATGCTGCAAATATGAAACTGCACCCCATTCACTGTTTTTCATCATATGGGAATCCATTTCCCTTTTATAGTTGTAACTTGTATAAAAAGCATTTCCTACCTGGATATTTCTCCAACTTGTAGCATTTGGTTTTATCTGTACTCCATCTTCATTTATGGAGTTATCTAATGCAGTGTTTGATTTACTTGTTTCAAACTTTCCTACCCACATTCCATTTGAGTTA
>CANORV010000055.1 GCA_947569245.1 uncultured Mycoplasmatota bacterium
AATAGTTGTTTTATATAAAAGATTATATCATAAAATTTAGGTTATGTGATATAATGTAGATAGTTGTAAAAAAATAAAATAGATAGAGTTGATAATAATGGAAGTACAAGTTAAAATAGATGCATTTGAAGGACCGTTAGATTTACTTCTTCATTTTGTTAAGGAATCAAAGGTTGATATATTAGAGGTCTCTATTTTAGATATTGCTAATCAATATTTAGATTTTATTCATAAAATGGAATCTCTAAATTTAAATATTGCTAGTGAATATTTAGTTATGGCAAGTGAATTAATTGAAATTAAGTCACGTAGGTTATTGCCTAAAAAAGAAGATGATGAGTGTATAGATGAAGAAGATGATCCAGAAAAGGCATTAATTAATAGATTAATAGAGTATCAAAGATATAAGGATATGACTAAAAATTTTAAAGAAATGGAAGAGCTTAGACAAGAAATATTTACTAAAAGTCCAGATAGTTTGAAGGAATATTGTGATTCTTCAGTTGTTCTTAGTTCTGATGTTACGTTGGATGATTTAGTACTTGCTTTTCAAAAGTTTCTTAAACGTAAAAGTGAAGAAAAGCCACTTAATACAAAAGTTACTAAAAATGAAATTACTATAGAACAAAGAAGAATGGATATAAAAGGTATTTTAAAGAAAAAACGGAAAGTCAATTTTACTTCTTTATTTGATGTTTTTACTAAGGAATATGTCGTAGTTACTTTTTTAACTATTTTGGAGATGGCTAAACAAAGAGAAATTTCTATTAAACAAGATAATAATTTCGAAAATATAGTAGTAGAGGTGGTATCATGAAGGTTGATGCAATAATAGAGGGACTCTTATTTGTTGTTGGTGAGGATGGACTTACACTTCAGCAATTACAAGAAATCATTGGAGTTTCGATGGATGATGTGAAGAATGGACTTTCTGTTCTTAGAGAAAAGTATGAAAAGGATGATAGTGGTATTAGAATTAATATGTTAGGTAATAAAATGAAACTTACTACTAAGGTTGAACATCGTGATTATTATATTAAACTAATTGAAAATCCAGGAAGTAATGTTTTATCTCAATCAGCTTTAGAAACTTTGGCAATAGTTGCATATAACCAACCAATAACAAGACTTGATGTAGACGAAATTAGAGGTGTTAGTAGTAGTCAAATGATCAGAAAATTAGTTGCTAAAGGTTTTATAAAAGAGGTTGGGCGAAGTGAAGTTGTTGGTAGACCAATACTTTATAGTACTACAAGTGAATTTCTTGATTATTTCGGATTGGCAACTATTAGTGATTTACCTAGTATGGAAGAATTTGTTGCAGCAGTTGATGATGATAAAGATGATACCGATTTATACCATTCTAAGTATAGTGAGGAAGTTATTGAAGAATTGTAGGAAGTGTGTTATTATTAATTTATTATAATTGGAGGAAACTTTATGACTAACGATAAAAAAAACGGGGGTTTTAATAAGAAGGTAAATAGTAGTAAAAGTAATTCAACTAAAGGTTTGAAATCTGATTTAAAAAGTACTAGAAAAAAAACTTCTGATAAAAATATCAAGTCAAATGTTAATATTGGTGATGTTAATATTAAAAATAAGACAAAATCTATTAATAAAAGTAAGAATGATAAAAAAGTAAATTTAGATTTTAAGAAAAAAATTTCAAATAATGATAAAAAAGTTCTTATTTGTTTTCTTCTTTATTTAATTTCATTTTTTTTACTTGTCATTGGTATTATAAAGTATGCTAGTTCAAATGATATTAAAGATTGTTCAAATTATTTTGTTACTGTTATGATATTTATTGTTGCAGCAACTTTGTTAATTAATGTCGATTTTAAGAAAAATGGTATTAAAACAATTACAGGAACTTTTATAAGTAAACAAGTCACAAAGAAGAAAAGAATTTTAGAATATTTTAAGGAATCTATTTTTATTTCTTTAATTATTACAACGTTTTTAGCATTGTATATTGCAGTTGGGGATTTCTTTGTTGATTTTTATAGGCTTACAACAAATCTTGCTTTAAATGTTATTATTATTTTTGTTTTTTTATATATTTGTATTTTTTTGTTAAGTTATTTGTTTTGCTATTTATATACTGAATATAGGATTAATAAAAAGTAAAGTTAAAGTTACTTGTAAATTTTAGAATATTGTTACTAGTCTATCTATTTTAGAAAGATTAGATGTTTCTTCAAGTTTTGATATTGTTACTTTTAGTGTTTCTTTAGTTGCATGAATTATATAATGTTCTTTATTGCTTTCTCCAAGATAAAGCATGACATGTCCTGGTTTGTATAGAAGAGATATCCTATTTTTACTTATTATGTCTAGTTTTTCTTGATTTGTTTTATTAGAAAGATAGGTAATTTTTCCAATACTTTTTTGTTGTTCTTTTGTATTTCTTGGAAAAATAAAGCCAAACGTTTTATATATATTTAAAATTAAGCTTGAGCAATCGACATTTTTATTCATTCCACCCCAGCTATATGGTGTATCTTCATATTTAAATGCTTGATTTATGATGTTTCTTTTGGTGTATGGTAAATATCCTATATGGGCATGCTTTTTATTAATAGTGATTATTTTTTTAGTTACATAGTTTTTATTATTTTTTGTTGGGATAATGGCTATATAATTATCATTTGAAAATTTTAAATATGGCAATTTTACTCCCATGTCAAGTATTAGATTGTCAATTGTTAGGCTTGGTTCTGTAATTATAATAAATGATTTAGTGTTATCAAAGTAATCCCAATCGGCATCTGTTGCATAGGTAATATTAGTATTTTCTACCCACCCGATATAGGTTGGTGATATAATTAGTGACCACATTTTATCTTTACTTTGGTGAAGAATTAATATTTTAGTATTTATAGTTAATTCTGTTTCTTGAATACTATCAAAATTTTTTGTATCTTTATCTGGAAAAAAATTAATGTTTGTAGGAAGAGACCTTAGATTACTTCTTTTTATGATTAATCCTTTTTTGGGTGTGGTTATATTTTTAATATCTGAAATATTTCTATTTTCTAGAATATAATTAATTTCATTTTTAGTTATCTTTTTATTTGAATTATATTTAGGAAGTTCTGGTAATTTATATAAGTTAATGTAGTTTAATACTTCTTCTTTGCTTAAACTAGTAATTTTTTCTAAATCATATAATGAATTAGTGTTTTTACTTATATTTTGATTGTATTTTTGTATTTCTGATATAGAAAGTAAAATGTTATTATCATCTTCTTTTATAAATGATAATGCTTTTTCATTAAGTGTTTCTATATGTTCATTTATATTTTCTTTTTTTATTTTAGGATGTAATTTTAGGTTTATTAATCCTAAAATTATTAGAATAAAGGTTATAGTTTTTTTCATAGTTTTAGTATACTCATTTTTAACATATTTATGTTATTTACTTATATATTTTTATTTGGTATACTTTATTATGATAAGAGGTGTTTTATGAAAGTATTTAAAAATATTTTGATGGTTATTGGTGGTATTGTTCTTTTTTTTATTGTTTTAGTTGTTATAATTATTCTAGTTGTTTCTTTGACTAGCAAAAAGATGGTTTGTAAATCAAGTGAGGGTAATATTACATTGAATTATAATAACAAAACAATAGTTGGTTATGTTGCAACTGGTAGTATTTCATACAATTTGTCTGGTCAGAAGGCTTATGCAGAAAAGGTTGGTATTGATACTTATTTGGATGAATTTGCAGCATGGTTTAAGGAAAATACTTCTGGTACTTGTAATAGATAAGTAGTTATTTAGTAGGAGTGTAATATGAATATGTATTCAAATCATCCATATGAACCATATATAGTTGATGATGCAACTAAAATTATTATTGGGAGTATGCCACCTTATAGATTTTGCATTGAAAATGGAAAAATATATGATGATGATGTTAATTTTTTTTATGGCTCTAATAGAAATAATTTTTGGAAATTAGTTGGTGAAGTTACTAATACTAATTTTTTGTTTTCTAATACAAAAGAGGCTATTATTCAAAGAAAAAGATGGTTGGCTGATAATCATATTGGGATTACAGATGTTGTTTTAAGATGTATTCATAAGGATGGTAAGTCTGATGATAATTCTTTAGTTGATATTGAATATAGGAGTATAGATAGTCTTTTATTAAAATATGATAAGATAAATACTATTATTTGTACAAGTGATTTTGTAAGACGACATGTTAAGAAGATTATTGCAGGTAATTGGAAAAAAGTATCTTCTAGACGTTGGTATGTTCAAGTAGATGGTAGAAATTATGATGTTATTATACTTTATTCTCCTTCTCCTAATTCTTTACGTGGAATGGGTATTAACGGAAAAGAAAAACGTATTAATCAGTATAAAGAGGTTTTTAAAATATAAATTGTAAATAGTTTTTGAGAGTTGTTTTTTTAATAAAAAGTTATATGATTTTTTGAATATCTTTTCATAAGTTCTTAAATGGTTTTATAACCTTTATATATCGAGGGTTATGACTTTTTTATTTTTGGAGTATATTCTCATAAATTGTTATAATTTTTTATATTTTTGTTTTCAAAAGTAGTAAGAATTCAAAAAATTTTTAAAGTATTAATTTTTAATATTATGGTATGCATAGTATCAAAGTATAGACTAATGAGCAAGACTAGTGATGAAAGCTGCTAATGTCTTTTCAATAATAAGAATAGTATTACCCTTATTGTGTAGTATGAAGCATGTAGCAATTTAATATATACTTTTTTCGTTATATAGAGTTTTTTTTTCAATTGCTTTCTGTATAATTTGACTCTCATATGTTCGTCTTTAGATAAACAAAAATTTTCTATAAATCCTTCTTCATGATGTTTTTTTACATATTCCTCAATTGGTAAATCTGCTATTGTATCAATCCTTTGAAAAAGTGGATATTTATTTTTATATTCTCTTTCATATTTTTCTTGTAATTCTTTAATAACATCTAGTTGTGAACGATGAATTAATTGTATCTTAAACCATTTTTGTAGTTCAGTATATTTTTTATAATATTCTTCTTCTGTATATTCAGAAATAGGAAGATATAATGTTAGATATTCAGTTTCAAATTCTAAAAACTTATCTTTATCAATGTTATACCATTCAGTTGTTTCTAAATCCATGTATGACTTATAACTAGTATCGGGATTTCTTTCATAGGTCATATAATCTTCATTTTGCTTTCTAAGACCTTTTTTTATATAACTTCCCATATATACCATAATGTGATTGCTATTAATAGTCTGATTTCCAAATGCCCCAGGTACTTCTTGATATGCCTTCATAATCATTGTTTCCTCAGACGGTCCTAAATAATCCTCATCTACTAATTCTTCTAGTTCTAAAAATCTTTTTACTTGTTCATTATTAGTTAATTCTATTAATTCATTTTTATAAGATATTAAAGTTTCCTTTTCTTTTATTATTTTATTATATTCGTTTTTTACTTTGTTTAGTTCAGATTCTTTCATGATTTTACCTCTTATAAGTATTATAACACCGATTTAATTTTCGTGTCAGAAAAAAGATATTTATAAATAATTCGATAGGATGAAATTATTATAAATTTTGATAATATCTAAAGAAGCAGGATAAGAAGTTTTTGTATCTTATGCAATTTAGCTCTTATTTCATAAGGAACTTGCTATACACAAATCTTATTTTGCACTTGCAAAATTCATCCTACTTTGTAGGTTGATATTAAGGATGAATAATTGTTTAACTCTTATAATTAAAGCATTTTATATTTTTAATTTTCATCCTATTTCAGTATTTTTTATAAATTTAGTAGGATGATTAGACAAACTCATCTTCTTTAAAAGTATTTCTTATTTTTTGTAATAATTCTTTAAAGATTTGATTATTATTACTATCTTTTATATTACTTAAGTCTACTGTAATAACTGCTAGTTTTAGATTACCATTATCGAATTTTTGATTTTTTAAAGTAATTAATTTGATTATTTTTTCAACTTCTATTTCACTAGATATTTTTAGATTAGTTAAATTATCATCAGCATCTATTTCATAGTAATTTAATTTATACTCATTACCTAAAATACTATTTAATTTATTAAAATAATTTCTTGATTCATCTTTAGTTTTAACTTCATAATTTTGTGGGATAGGAATTTTATATTCATCCTCAAATTGGGAATAACTTAAAGATAATTTGTATTCTTCTTTATAATTTAATAAATCAGTTAAGAAACTTTTTTAAAATGATAATGTTCTATTATTAATTTATTATCACTTTTGCTAATTTCTAAATTATCAATGTAAGTAGAAATCAATTTTTTTCTATCTTCTCGTGATTTATTTTGATAGTTAATTATTATATTCATAAATTCTTTTGGATTGATAAAAGTATCAAGATTATATTTATCTTTCAGTTTTAATAAATCATCAATAGTGAAGTTTAAATTTTCATATTGTTTTTGATTTTGCCACTTCTTATTTAATTTTTTTTGAATTCTATTTGTTTAATTTCCTGTTCAAAATTATCTATTTTCATAATAAGTAGGATTTTTTGTTTTCTTGCCATGAACATAATCACCTTTATAAAGTTCATTTGTCATAATATGATTAATAGTTGAATTTCTCCAGTTAGTTTTACCTAAAACTTGTTTTTCATTGTAGATATTAGTTATTGCTTGATAGCTTTTACCTTCTAAATATAAATCAAAAACTCTTACTACAATATCTTTTGTAAGTAGATTAACTACTAACTTTTTATTTTCTTTTTTAGTCTAAGGAATTTCGATTAGAAATGTGTCTACCACATACATAACGACATCAACATAATAATATTTTATTATAGTTAAATAAAATGATTAGTTTAGCTGTTCATAATATCAAAAATATAGTATAATTATAGCAGTTGAGGACTAACACTAATAAGATTGGAGAAAAAAAGAAAATGGATTTAGTAGATTTAGTAAATGAAAATGATGAAGTAATAGGAACTATTGATAGGAATGATAAAGCATTTATTTATAAAAAAATGTAAGGGGTGTTGAATTATTTCTATTAACCAAAGATAATAAAATCGTAGTTCCTAAAAGAAGTAGTAATAGAAGAATTTTTCCAAACTGTTATGATTTATCTGTTGCTGGAATGGTAGATAGCAAAGAAGATTATGAAACTGCTATGTATAGAGAATTAAAAGAAGAGTTATTTATAGACAATATGTCATTAAAGGAAATAGCTTATTTAAATCCATATAAAAATGAAAGTGAATTATTTATTAAATTGTATATTGGATATATAGATAGTGAAATAATAAATTACGACAAAGATGGTATTTCACAAATATATTATTTCACTGTTAATGAAATTGATAATTTATTAAAAGAAAATCCTAAACAATTTAAAGATAATTTTAAATTTTCATATAATATTCTAAAAGAATATTTAAGAGTAAATAAAGGCAATCAAAATTAATTTATTTTAGTTATTATAGTAACACACTATTAAGTTGAACAAACCAACTAGTATTGTGTCAAAGGAGCTATTGGAATTCTTGAAAAGCAATGTAAAAATTGCTTTTTTAACTGTTAAAAATCAGTTTGGGTTATTATGTGCGTGGAGGTTGATTTTTTTTCTGCTCCTACAAGTCCAAATTTTGTTTTCTCACTAGTTCTTTCAATTTCTAGTTGAGCAAGTATTGTAAGTATTTTAATAAAGAATTTCACATTTGCATTTCTTGTATTGATTTCTTCAACAACACTTTCTAAATCACAATGATATTCTTCTAAAAGAGTACAAATCGTTTCTAAATCTTTAATAGACCTTGTTAATCTATCAAGTTTATATACAATAATTTTATTGATTTTTCCATCTTTCATATCTTGTATCATTTCTTGAAACTTTGGTCGATTTGTATTTTTTGCTGAAACTCCTTCTTCACGATATACTTTATATATTTTATAGCCTTTAAATTCACATAGTTTTCGTAATCTATCTTCTTTCTCATCCAAACTATGCCCAAATCTACTTTGATCCTCTGTTGAAACGCGAGTATAGATGCCACAAATTTTCTTTTCTTCATTCATAAAATTTAATTCCTTTCTAAAATATAAAAACACAAAAGAGTTTTCCTTTGTGTTCAGTGAATTTAATATATTTACTTGCTATTTATTCATTAGCATATATTATTTTACCAGTATTACTTGCAATGTCTAGGCAAAATTGTTGCAAATTTCTTGCAAAAAAGTTGCAATATTGTTGCAAAAAGTATGCAATACCATATATTGAACACATTAGAAAAACTTAAATAATTGTTAGAATGGAATGATTTTTATAAATATCATTTTAATTTAATGTCTTAATATATTCTTCTAAATCTTTTAGTGGAATAGCATTACTTAAGTTTTCAATATAGATATTAGGTTCATAATTAAATGCTAGAAAAGTTACACCTTTAATAATAACTCTATGAGGTTCTACATATTGCAAATTCGTGTGTTCTATCATCTTTATATTTCCATTATAAATAGTAGGAGTGGTATTACAAAAACTACAAATAAACTCAATCTTATTTTTAAGTGCTTCTTCCATTTCGATTTTTTCATTCTTTATTGTTACCATTTTAAGAATCTCCTCACTTTCTTACAAAACAAAAAATCAATTCCATTTCTAGAATTGATATTTATCATTAAGCTCAAAACTATAAAAGTTCGAGCAGATTCTTCTCTGGTGCCCGAGAGAGAGAAGTACAACAACGCTTAGACAAAAGAAATAGTTAGTAATAAACTTAACTAATAATATTATACCATACATCCATGATTTTTTAACAAATACTTTTTGTAAGTTACACAAATTGTATTAAAGTTTCAAAATTTATGATATAATTATAAGTGATAAAAAAAGAGTGATTTATTTATGAAAATTTTATTGTTGAAACTGAATTAGATAAAATCAAATTAAAAGTGCTAATCAAGTATTATTATAGAAAGTAAGTGGTTTATGTGAGTAAGAAACAAATAAAAAATGAAGAAATAGGAAAGAAAAAAGGAAAAGGAAAGAAAATATTTTTAATAATATTATTAATTTTTTTTGTACCAATAATATTATTCTTTGGATATAGGTTTATTAGTAATAAGTTAGATGATATGAATGCTAAGAAAATGAGTAATACCATTAATGAGATTTCAAAGGATAAAATAGATTACGTATTTATAGAAATCAATCCATCTTTTGTATTAACTATAAAAGAAAATAAAGTAAATGATATTGCTTGTTTAAATGATGACTGTGTAAGTATTTATAATGATATTGATGTTAA
>CANORV010000056.1 GCA_947569245.1 uncultured Mycoplasmatota bacterium
AAAGCTGATATAAATAATAAATGGTACAGTTATGAAAATAAAGAGTGGGCTAATGTTGTAATATTAAAAGATGAAACGGTACAATATGAAAATAATGATGTAATACCAGAAGACAACATTGAGTCATATTTTGTTTGGATACCAAGATATAGGTATAAAATATTTAATGATGAAACTTACAGTGGTTTAACTGAAATAGAAGATAGAGTTCAAACAATTGAAGTAGAGTTTGAATCAAAGAATACTCCTCCATCAAATGGAACAAAAAAGAATGAGTGGTTAACGCATCCTGCCTTTATATCTTTTAACTCAAATGGAATGTGGGTAGGAAAGTTTGAAACAAGTAAGTCAAATGATTTACCTGATAACTCCATAAATGAAAATGGAGTGCAGATAAAACCAAATGCTACAAGTTGGAGAAACATTCAGATAGGAAATGCCTTTTATACAAGTTACAACTATAAAAGAGAAATGGATTCTCATATGATGAAAAACAGTGAATGGGGTGCAGCTTCATATTTACAACATTCAAAATATGGTTCCATGACGAGTGTTAGATTTAATAACAACAGTAACTTTATAACAGGATATGCATCAGTTAATGAACCAACATGTGGATATACAAATGATAATAGAGCATGTAATAAATATGGAACAACAAGTGATATAACAGTTGCTTATAATACTGAAACAGGATATCTTGCTTCAACTACCGGAAATATAACAGGAATATATGACATGTCAGGTGGAGCCTGGGAATATGTCATGGGAATAATGACTAATCAAAGTGGGCAACCATTATCAGGAAGAAATGCTACATACCATTCAGGATTTATTGGTAGTTTTGGAGAAGGAGGATCTCTTGCATCAGGATATTCTTGGCCAGAAGAAAAGTATTATGATAAGTATGCTTATGGAACAAGTTATTCAGAGTTTACAAGAGGCCATTTAGGAGACGCAACAGTAGAAATGGGACCATTTAAGAGTATAATATATGCCAATAATCAAACTAAACAGATTAGTTCCTGGTATGCCGACGACGCCTACTTTGCCAACACAGCCTATCCTTGGGTCGTACGCGGGGGTTCTTACGCTGCTGGTTCAGAGTCTGGTGTGTTTGCCTTTTATCATAATTATGGCTCAGTCCTTACCAACGGTGGTTTCCGAGTTGTCTTAGCACCATAATTGTATGCTTATAAAAATAGGTTTACTTGAAATGATAGTGAACTTATTTTTTTGCTTGTTAATACATAAGAGATAGAGTATAATTTAATTATATAATAAAGGTAGGTAAAAAGATGAAGAATAAAAAAAGTATCATAGTAGTTATAATGATAGTTTTAGTTGTTGTTTTAGTTGGTACAAGTTATGCTTTATGGCAAATTACCTTACAACAAGAATCAACTAATATAGTAACAACAGGTTGTTTTAGAATAGAGTTTCAAGATAATAATCCAATAAATTTACAAGAAGCACTACCAATAACAGATGAAGAAGGAAAAACACTTATACCTTATGAGTTTACTTTGACAAATACATGTAACAGTTATGCATCATACCAAGTTAATTTGGAAGTTTTAAATAATACAACTATGGAAAACTTAGATTATATAAAGGTACAATATGAAGAAGATATCCCACAAGTTTTAACAGAAAATAGCAAGGTAAATAAAACTTTAGATAATGCCAAAACAGCATATAAATTAAAAGTGGGAACTTTAAATAAAAATGAATCAGTAACTCTTCATTTAAGACTATGGCTTAGTGAAGAAATGCCAACTACAGAAGAATTTATGAATAAGATTTTTGAAAGTAAAGTAACTATAACTTTAGCCTATGATGGATTAGTTTATAAAGAATCTATCTTAAATGGAACAGATCCAGTATTAAAGGAAGGACTTATTCCTGTAAAAATAGCAAATGATGGAACAGTAACCAAAGCTGATACTACTAATAAATGGTACAGTTATGAAAATAAAGAGTGGGCTAATGCTGTTATTTTAAAAGATGAGACTGTACAATATGCAAATAATGATGTAATACCAGAAGACAACATTGAGTCATATTTTGTATGGATACCAAGATACCGATATAAAATCTTTAATGATGAGGCATATTCTGGTTTAACTGAAGTTGAAGATAGAGTTCAAACAATTGAAGTAGTATTTGAAACCAAGGATGTAACACCATCAAATGGAAGCCATAAAAATGAATGGTTAACGCATCCAGCATTTACAAGTTTTAACTCAAATGGAATGTGGGTAGGAAAGTTTGAAACAAGTAAGTCAAATGATTTACCTGATAACTCCATAAATGAAAATGGAGTGCAGATAAAACCAAATGCTACAAGTTGGAGAAACATTCAGATAGGAAATGCCTTTTATACAAGTTACAACTATAAAAGGGAAATGGATTCCCATATGATGAAAAACAGTGAATGGGGTGCAGTTTCATATTTACAACATTCAAAATACGGTTCACAGATGAGTATTAGAATCAATAATAATAGTGACTTTATAACTGGATATGCAAGTGTCTCTGAACCAACATGTGGTTTAACTAATGACAACCGTGATTGCAATAAACATGGAACAACAAGTGATATAACACTTCCATATAATACCGAAACAGGATACCTTGCATCAACTACTGGAAATATAACAGGAATTTATGACATATCAGGTGGTTCCTTTGAATATGTAATGGGGGTAATGACTGATGAAGATGGTAATCCATTATCAGGAAGAAATACTACCTACAATTCCGGATTTACTGGTAATTTTGGTGAAGGTGGAAGTAATGCTTCAGGGCTATCATGGCCAGAAGAAAAGTATTATGATAAATATTCCTACGGAACAAATGCTTCAGATTATACAAGAGGTCACTTAGGAGATGCAACAGTAGAAATGGGACCATTTAAAAGTATCTTTTATATCACTGACTTGGAAAGACAAATAAGTTCATGGTATTCCAATCGTGCTAATTTTTTGAATATAGAAGATCCTTGGCTTGCTCGTGGTGGTTCGTATAATTATGGCTCTGAATCTGGAATATTTTCCTTTAGTCGTGCACATAGTGCAAATTATGACTACATCAGTTTTAGAATAACTTTAATAATATAATTATATAAAACTCACTTATTAAGTTAAATAGTGAGTTTTATATTAAAAGCTACAAATTACAATTCTTAGATTTTTTGTGACAATAATATTATATTAAATACAAATAAATGTGTTTATGCTACATAAAATAACAATAATCAAAAATATTTCAAAGAATCAAGTAAATAGTAGTAAACATACCTGTTTCTTTGCTATAATTAAAATAGAAGGTGATAATATGAAAGCACTAATAACTGGAGCAACATCAGGAATTGGCTTAGAAATTGCTAAATACTTAAATAGCTTAGGACATGACTTAATACTTGTTGCTAGAAGTAGAGAAAAACTAGAAAAAATACAAGAGTCCTTACAAGGAAAAGTAAAAATTATTGTAATGGATTTGAGTATTGAAAACAACGCAAAATCATTATATGTTTTATGTAAAAAAGAAAATATAGACATTCTTGTTAATAACGCAGGCTTTGGAACATTTGGAAACTTTTCAGAAACAGATTTAATTAATGAACTTAACATGATTGATTTAAATATCAAAGCTCTTCATATCCTAACAAAAATGTTTTTACGTGATATGAAGAAAAAAGATTTTGGATATATTTTAAATGTTTCATCATCAGCTGCCTTTCAACCAGGACCATTAATGGCAACTTACTACGCTACTAAAGCTTATGTTTTACATCTAACAGAAGCAATTTACTATGAATTAAAAAAAGAAAAATCAAATGTAAAAATATCCTGTCTTTGCCCAGGACCTGTAGACACAAACTTTAATAACGTAGCAGGAGTAAAATTCTCAGTAAAACCATTATCAAGTGAATATGTTGCAAAGTATGCAGTAGACAAAATGTTTTCTAAAAAACTATTAATAATCCCAAGTTTTAAAATGAAATGTGCAAGATTTTTCGGAAGACTCATATCTGATAAAAAGCTTATGGCAATAACCTATAGGATTCAAAAAAACAAACAAAAATAAGTCATCTGTAAGACTTATTTTTATTAGTGATAACCTTTTTCCTTAGAAATGCAAACCTTTCCATCATTTAATACAAAATCTTCTCCCAATAATTTACAAGCCTCATTATATAAATTATTAGAGTCTCCTATAAAATCTTTAATAGAATTATCCCAAGCATTAGACTCACCTGTTCCCTTATAACTACTAATATTATTTAAAGAACAAGCAAGATTTTTTAATTCCTTATCAGCCTCATATGTTTCACTACCAAACTCATAAAAATTTCCATCAGGATTAAACTCATTCTTATTACCTACTCTAAACATAACACCATCAAGATTAGTTATAAAAACAACTTCCTTATTATCACCAATTCCAATAGCTTCACTAGTTTTATTCTTAATCATCTCCAAAATATTAAAATACATATCTCTACTATCACTAATTAGTGAAACCCTATTATCAATTGATTTATCATCGTTATATGCCTCCTGTGCCAAAACATACTTTTGCATAGCTAAACTGCAAGATTGTTCACAATCACTATAACTATCATTGTTAACTCCAAGAACATAACTAGTATCTATACTATCATTATTACTACAAGCAGTAAGCCCCATAGCACTAACAGCAATAAGACCCGTTAATATTAATTTTTTTCCATCACTAACAGCTCTACTTATAATATTGGTATCATAAGTTTTTAAATTCCTCACTAACATCACCTGCTTTTCTTAAGTATACAAAAATAAACCTTTAAAGTCTATATAAATACCAAAGCTTTACATAGATGATTGTAAATATAAAGATAAAATAATATGAAAATTACTTTGAACAAACACATAAATTTATGTATAATATAAAACAAATGAGGTGACTATATGAAAGAAATAATTAAAATAGACAAATTAAACTTTTCTTACAATAAAACCAAAATATTTAAAGACCTATCTTTAAAAATAGAAGAAGCCTCATTTACTGCAATAGTTGGAAGTAACGCCTCTGGAAAAACAACACTTTTAAAAATAATAACAGGTCTTTTACCAAGTAATAATAAAGTAATAGTAGAATATGCTTACGTAAATCATAAAAAAATATATCAAACAACAAAAACATTTGGCATATGCTTTGACAGTATGATAGATAACTTCTTAACAACAGATGTATATAGTGAACTAACATTTCCACTTGAAAACCTTAATCTTAACGAAGAACAAATAGAAAAAAGGGTTTTAGAAATAGCCAGACTATTTAAAAATACAAAAATGTTAGATAAAAAAATAAACGACTTAACAATATCTGAAAAAAAAGAACTAGTAATAATGCTTGGACTACTACATAATCCAAAGATTCTCGTTTTAGATAATATGTTATCAATGATGACTTTAAAATCTAAAAAGAAAGTTATCGAAATACTAAGAAAACTAAACAAAGACCAAAAACTAACTATCATTATGGCAACAACCAATTTATCAGATATAAAAGATAGTGACTATACGATTGTTTTAAATAAAGGAAAAATTGTTATGGAAGGAAAGACACTATCAGTTTTAAATGAAGATGAAATTTTGAATAAAGCTGGTTTAGAACTTCCCTTTATGGAAAACCTTTCAAAAAAACTACAATTTTATGAAGTTACAGATAAAATTTATCAAAATATGGAAGACTTGGTGAGTGAGTTATGGAAATAGAATTAAAAAATGTAGGTTATAAATATAAAAACAAAAAAATATTAGAAAAAATTAATCTAACATTGGAAAAAGAAAAAATAACAGGAATAACTGGAAATGCCAAAACTCTCTTACTTGAAATAATAGATTGTTTAAAAAAACCAACTATCGGAGAAATACTAATAGATAAAAAATCTATATCTAAAGAAAACATCCAAGAAATACGAAAAAAAATAGCCTTTATAAAACAATTATCTACTGATCAATTTTTCAATGACACTATAAAAGAAGAAATGCTATTTATAACTAACTATATTAATTATACTTCTAAAAATATTGATAAAAAAATGTATGAATCATTAAAAATTGTCGGTTTAAATGATAGTTACTTAGATAAAAAAATATCTCATCTATCTAGTGGGGAAAAGAAACTTGTCCAAATAGCAATAGGATTAATTAGTAACCCAAAAGTTATTATCTTAGATGAGCCATTTGAAGAGTTAGATTATGATAATAAGAAAATAGTGATTAAGCTAATAAAACAATTAAAACATAAATACAAAAAAACGATAATTATTTCAAGCAATGATATTAACCTACTTTATGAATTAACAGATAATATTATAATATTAAAAAATGGCAGATTAAAAGTTTATATGGAAACAGCAAAAGCCCTACAGGATGTAGAAATATTAGAAAAATTAAACATTGAAATTCCAGACTTAGTTAACTTTACCCTTAAAGCTAGATTAAAGAAAATAAGACTACTACATCATAGAGATATCTTAGATTTAATAAAGGATATATATAAACATGTATAATAAAGAATCTATTATTTTTGATATAAATATGCTAACAAAAATAATTTGCTATTTATTGTTTATTATTTTTGTTTTTATAAATAAAAATATTTATCTATTTATTATCATAGAAAGTTTAATTTTAATTGAAACAAGAAAAGAGAAAATCTCTACTAAGTTTAATCTAGCTACAATATTACTGCTATTACTAAGTCTTATGTTTAATAAGATACTAATTATACCAAAATTATTAATAATAGTGGCATATACTTATTTACTTACCAAAGTAATAAATTTAAAGCAATTAAGATATTTAATTGAAGTCACATTTTATAAATATAAAAATAATAAATTAACTAAGTTATTTTTAAAACTTATTTATTATGTTAGGTATATAAATATATACACTGAAAAATATCAAAAGCTACGAATGGAGTATGGTATAAATTTGACTCCTCATTATAGAAAATTTGCTATTAAAAAAGCACATAAATTAACAAAAATGAAAATACAAGAGTTAGTTAAAATGAATGAAATTAGATTTTATAATTATTATAATAAGAAAACCTATATGGAAAAGATAAAATTCGAAAAACTGGATTATTGCTATTTATTTATCCACATCATAATACTTGTAATTTCATATTTTTAGGAGGCATTATATGAGGTATAAAATGATATTTTCTTATGATGGTACTATGTTTAATGGATATCAAGTTCAAAAGGAAAAAAGGACAATACAAGAAGAATTAGAAAAGGCTTTAACATATATAAATGCTAAAAAGAAAACTAAAGTAACATCATCAGGAAGAACAGATAGGAAAGTTCATGCTAAAATGCAAGTAGCACATTTTGATTTAGATATCACTATAACAGATTATAAATTAAAAAGAGCTTTAAACTCATTATTACCTGAAGATATTCATGTTATTAGTGTTTTAAAAACATCTTCAGACTTTCATGCAAGATATATGGTAAAATCAAAAGAGTATGTATATACTTTGAATTTAGGAGAATATAATCCGATAGAAAGAAACTATGTATATCAGTATAATAGAAGTTTAGATATTTCCACGTTACAACAATCTATTAAATATTTTGAAGGGACTCATGATTTTAGAGCATTTATTTCAAGTGAAGACAAAAGAGAAAATACAGTAAGAACAATAATGAAGACAGATATTTTAATGGACAATGACATCATAAGAATAAAATTTATTGGAGATGGCTTTATGAAATACCAAGTAAGAAATATGGTGGGGTTATTAATTGAAATAGCATCAGGAAAAAAAAGAATAGAGGATGTTGAAAGATTATTACTTTTAAAACAAAGAAAAGAAGCAATAAAAACAGCACCACCAGAGGGTCTATGTCTAGAAAAAGTTAATTATTGACTGGAAAAACATAAAAAATATAAAAAAACATCTAAAAACACTTGATTTATTCAATATTTTAATTGACTTATAATACTATTTTTAGTATAATTTTAATCGGTACATTTTATATATTCCCACTTCCTATTATGTCCCGGGAAAACATAATAGAAATTGAATTTTACAAAAGGAGAAATATATTATGAAAAGTTTTATGCAAAAAAAAGAAACTGTTGATCGTAAATGGTATGTTATTGATGCCAAAGGTCAACCATTAGGTAGAGTAGCAAGTAAGGCTGCACATATCTTACGTGGAAAACATAAGGCAACTTATACACCACATATTGACTGTGGAGATTATGTAATCATAATCAATTCAAAAGAAGCAGTTTTAACTGGAAACAAATTAGATAAGAAAATGTATTACAATCATTCTATGTATCCAGGTGGATTAAGAGAGAGAACTGCAAGAGTTATGGTAGAAAAATATCCAAATGAAATGATGGAAAGAGCTGTTAAAGGAATGCTTCCTCATAACAGACTAGGTCGTGCTATGTATAGAAAATTATTTGTATATGAAAATAGCAACCACAAACATCAAGCACAAAAACCAGTTGTGCTAGAAATGAAATAGGAGGAGTAGAAAATGGCAAAAAAGAATGTTTATACTGGAACAGGTAGAAGAAAAACAAGTGTAGCTCGTGTTCAATTAATTCCAGGAACTGGAAAAATTACTGTAAATGGAAAAGACGTAAAAGAATACTTACCATACGAAACTCTAATTATGGATTTAACACAACCACTTAATGCTACTAATACAAGAGAAATTTTTGACGTAGTTGTTAATGTACAAGGTGGAGGATTCTCAGGACAAACTGGAGCTATCCGTTTAGGAATTACTAGAGCATTACTACAATATGATAGTAACACACCAGCTGATAGTGAAAACAGTTTTAGAAAAATTTTAAAACCAGCAGGATTCATTACTCGTGATGCAAGAATCAAAGAACGTAAGAAACCAGGTCTTAAAAAAGCACGTCGTGCACCACAATTCTCAAAACGATAGGATTACCAATTCGTTCAACCCCTATAAACTCAATGTTTATAAGGGT
>CANORV010000057.1 GCA_947569245.1 uncultured Mycoplasmatota bacterium
TTCTTTGGATCGAAGTGAATATTTTTATTTGCCGGGGAAAGTTTTACATATTGATACTGTGTGTAGATTAAATAAGTAGAAAACAAATCACCCTTAAGTCCTTATAAATAAAGGAAAAGATTAAAATTTTATACTTAATTTTTAATGTATATAAACACTAAATTTTTTGAAAATTTGGTGTTTTTTTTGAAGATTTTGCATAACGCGTTAGGGGGGTGACGCTTTTTAAGTAACTAATTTTATCTATTATTTTAAGCACGTAATTTTTGTGTTTTTCAAGTTAAAAAAGAGGAAGGAGAAACATAATGACATTATTCAAAATAAATAAAAATAATGATTTTACAGTCATGAGCAATTATCATCTTAGAGATAAAAATTTATCACTAAAGGCAAAGGGGCTATTATCATACATGCTTAGTTTACCAGATGACTGGGATTATTCGTTAAAAGGATTGGTTGCAATTTGTAAAGAAAGTAGAGATTCGATTAGAACAACACTAAATGAGTTAAAAGCTAATAATTATCTCGAAATAGACAAGTTACGAGGTGAAAATGGTGTAATTGTCTAATTTATGAGAACCCTTTTGAAAAGCACTTTAAAATACGAACTCCACCAGATATGGGTTTTCCAGATGTGGATAAACTAGATGTAGAAAATCAGATGTGGAAAACCAGACCCAAATAAATACTAAAGAACAAAAAGATATAATAGATAAATTGGATAAAATTAAATCACCATTAAATGCAAATAGAATTAATTATTTGTAAAACGAGTTATAAATTAAACTTATTTTCTAAATAATAATATACTATATATAACCACTGTAAATGATACTAAATAAAATGCTATATATTTAATAAATTCTTTAATTTTATAGTCTGTATAAAATAGTTTTTTAAGTTTATCTATTAAAGAAAATCTAGTTATAAAAAAAGTAAATATAATAGTACCAAAATAATTTAAGAATATATCGTCTTTATCAAATGTTCGTACATGCGTAAAAGCTTGTAAAACTTAAATACCAATAATTATTGGCAATACAATAAACAGTCGATTAAATACGTTATTATATTTCTTATTCTCAATCATTAGCAAAAACGATAAAGGAATAAGCATAATACTATTACCTATAATATTTTTTGATATAGATAAGTTTGAGCTACCATTTAATTGAGGTATTATTGTACCAAATGGATGATACTGACCTGCATACCACCAATCATAGAATTTTATATCAGTAATTTTCCTTTTCATATAATATTCCTATATCAATTTCAAATTGTTATTTTTCTATCATATTATATCACACAAATTATATTCAATATTATAGTATCATACAAATTTATAGTTCCATCATTTCTTTAATAACTCTATCAGACATCTTTATTGTTTTAACTAAAATTAACATATTGAACAACTAACTCACTAATATATTTTTAGACCTGTGTTACGGTTGAAGCTGTTATATCCCGAGTTTTTCAGTTGCAAAGTGTAAAAAGTTTATTTTTTTATTATAGGACTTTCTTTTTATTTAATTTGTAGCATTATCATATTGTAACATTGTAAGGTTGTTATAATATGTATATTGAGTGTACCAAAAATTCTGGTAAACCATATTTAAGAATTGTTGAATGAAAATATACTAACAAGAATGGTAAAGTAAAAATTAAGAAAATTGTTTTTGAAAGTCTTGGTCTTCTTTCAAAATACGATGATGGTCAACCCGACTTTTTAAAGAGGTTTAGAGAAAAATTCAAAAATAGTGAACTTAATTTTTGTAACGAGTTCAATATTGAAATCAAAAATAAACTATTTACACTTTGCAACTGAAAAACTTGTGATATAATATGAATATGTATAAATAGTTATTTGTTGAATTGGAGGAATCAAAAATTATGAGAAAAAAAATTTTTTTAATTATCATTGGAGTTGTTGTACTATTATTAGTAGGTTATTCTATATTTAATTTGTTTTCAGATAAGACAAACTTTATAACAGATTATGATTATTTATATGATGTTGCAGTAGATTATTTAAAAGCAAATAATGAAGATGATCACTATATAAACAATGAAGATTATCAATTATTAATTAGTTATGATGGATTTGGCATAAGTAAAGATAAAAACTATAAGTATGCATATATGTGGATTTTAAAGGAATCTTATTATGTAAAAAATGAAAAACTATATTTAGGATCAGGTAGTTCAATGGCATATAAGTTTACTTTTAAAGATGATAAAGTTCTGAAATATGAAATTCCGAAAGATGGCAGTTATTATGCGTCTTCAATAAGTAAAATTTTTCCTAAAAAAATAGCAAAAAAAATATTGAATTATAATTATGATTTAAAAGAAGAGCAGATAAAAAAGATTAAGGAGCATTATTCTTATTTAAAATCAGTAGAAATAAATTATGATAGTTCTTATAAGTATAATTAATTTTCATTATTGTCAAATAATAATTGTAATAACGAGTTTAAAGAATACTATAAAACCGATGATGAGATTATTTATTTAGTGTGTGCAGATGATTTTTATATTAAAAATATTATGCTAATGATGATAGATCAACATTTAAAGATTATGTGGGTGATACTTTCTAAAGTTTTGATGATTCTATAAAAAATAACTGATAAATTAGATAAAATTAAATATTTAACTAACCGATAAAAGATGAGTCGATTTATTATAGTAAAAAGTATATTAATAAATTAGTAAAGGATATTAAAAATATATTTCAAGAATATAATAGAATAAAAAGAAAGAATAATAGTTTAAAAGTTACAGTTCAGACTAGAGAGTAGGTAAAAATTACTTAGCTAGTCTTTTTATGATTAATTTTACTATATTTAAAAATAAGATAATAGACTTTATTTAACATAGGATATGGGAAAAGATTGTATGACACAAAAAGGATGTATAAATGATTTTTATAATCATTTTGAAGAATTGAATAAAAAAACTAGATAACGAAAATGATACAATTTTTAATATAACAATAACAATATCAGAATTAGATAAAATTAATGAGAATTTAGCTAAAAATATTAATAATGCTTTTAATTTATTAATTTAAGTATGCATATTTTAGGCGTAATATGTAGTTAAATTATTATATTTCGTAATATTGAAAAGATTTTAGAATGAAAATTAATTTATTAAAGCTTAATAATTTCAAAATGCCGATTATTAATCTACAAAGGTGATTATTAGTGGATTGATTTAAAAAAATATATCGTGGTATGATTACATTATCAAAAGGGTAAGGAGGTGGACAATAGATATTAGTTATTATATTTAATTTATGATGAAAAAATTATTAAAAATATGAAGGAGGATTTGATATAATGAAGAAGAAAATAATATATATTAGTGCATTTTTATTAGCCATTATAACTATTATTAATCCAAGTGTTGTAAAGGCAGAAGAAAAAGTAAAAGAGATAACTGGTGGTATTTGCAATATAGAAGAATCGATAGGTAGGGTAAATAAAAATAATACGATTATAATTAATGGTAAAGAAACAGAAATATTTTGTACTTTTGAAAATCAAGCTATAGCACTAGAAAATATAAAAATAGAAAGTAAAAGTTTTCTAAGTAAAATGAAAGATAACTATGGATTAGAAGAACTATCTACTAAAAATTGGAACCAATACTTTGAATTATTGCATAATTTTACTGGAGTTTTATATGATGAGGGAAAATTAACAGAAGATTTAGGTGAAGAATATCGTAAGCTTCGTCGTTTCTTTGATATATATGAAAATGTATATGATAATGAAGAAATAAAACAGTATGTAGAAGGGGCACAAAAGGTAAGAGGTCATATTAATTTAGCAGAAGATGAAGAATTTTTATCATTATTACCAAATCATTCACAGTTGGTAAAGGACCATGATGAAAATAGAGTGGAACCTTATGCAAATAATGGAACATACAATGCAACTGCTGCAATAAAGTATGCTAAGGATAATGCCTATAATAAAAGTAGTAGTGAGTATGGATATCTTACAAGTGATTGTACAAACTTTGTATCACAGGTGTACAATAAAGGTGGATTGAACCAAGAGAAAACTAACAGTACAGCTACTGGATGGTGGCATAGTAAGAATGGTAATAAACATTTGCATTCTAGGGCTTGGGCATATGCATATGAATTTGCAAAGTATTGGGGTGTTTCATTAAAAACATTAGATACAAATAAATTTTCATCAACTATTAAACCTGGAGATGCTATTCTTGCCGACTGGGAAAATGATGGAAGATGGGATCATGCAGGGGTTGTAACTGCTACTTCTCAAACAGTAAAATATATACCAGGAACAACTGTTGGTGGATCTGCAATTGCCTCTGGGTGGTATTATGATTTCCAAGTAGCTCAACATAATCGTGAATATTTATTGTGGGCTTCGGATCCAGGAAATAATTGGGATGTAATTGCAATAGATTCAGGGGCATTTGGTATAGCTAGACATTAGATAATAAATAAATTAAAATTAAGTAATTAATATCATAATAAAATAAATAATGTGGTGGGTACTCATTATTTATTTGTGTAATCAATACTATTAATAATATAAAATGCAATGAAAAATGATATTTATTTATATAAAAAAGGGATGATAAAAGAATTTTTGTTGGGTTGGTAGTATCAGTATGGTAATAGTAATAATAGGAGTTTTTTTATTAAAAAATACTATATACTTGTATAATATAAAACGACGTAAAACTTTTTTAGTGTTTATATTTTTCATTTGGTATTGTAATTTCCTTTAGAGGTGATTGCCATAAATTTAAACAAGCATAGTAAGCAAATAATAAATCAATATTTTTAGTGACTGTATTTATAGTTGTCTTATTAGACTATGAGTATAGTCTTTTTTTTGGACTAAAAACAATTAGGTGTTGTTCTCGTTTTTCTTCAATTTCCAATATTTTAAATCGGAAAAAATTTTTAATTGTTTGTAGGAAATAGAATGGAAAAAGTACCAAAGAAAAATAATAAATATTATTAGGAGAGCAGTTTATTTAGCTAATTTAGGTTCAACGATAACTTCGTGGTCAAAAAGGATATAGACCAGTTTTAGTTATTCAAAATGATATTGGTAACAGGTTTAGTCCAACAACAGTTATTGTTCCTATTTCTTCAAAAAAGAAATATCAGTTACCTACACATATATTTTTAAATAAAAGATCTTTTCTAGATTATAATTCTATGGTTCTTATTGAACAAATTAGAGTTATTGATAAAACTAGGCTTATAAGATATTTAGGAAAATTATCAGAAGATGAAATGAAGAAAATAGATTATTCAATAATAATTGAGTTAGGTGTAAATAATAAGTTTAACTTAAATTAATCTTAGTAAAATATTGTGTAGATTTTTTTCTACATTTTTTTAATGTATGAAATACGACTATCAATCATAAGTTTAAAGGAAGGAGAATCAATATGCAAAACGAAAATAATGAAGAAGTTGTTTTATGTATATATGATGAAAAAGGTGTATCTATTAAGGATAAAATACTAGAAGTATTTGAAAAATATATTTTGTCAAGTATGCAAAATGTGAACTTTTAAGATTATTGTACATTAGTAAAATTAATAATAGTGTTTTATGATTTATGTATTTGTTAAAAAATGTAGTTTGGAGGTGAAAAAGTGATTAATTTAACAAATAGAACATATAAAGCTGGAGGATATGGGAGATTATCAGTTGTTGAAAATGAAGATGGTGAAGAGAGTGTAAGTATTACCAATCAAAAAAAGTATATAGAAGAATTTGCTAGAAAAAACAATATAGATCTTTATGATTTTTATATTGATGATGGATACTCTGGTGGAAACTTTGATAGACCTGGATTTAAAAGATTAATTAATGACATTGAGTGTGGAATTATTAATTGTGTAATAACAAAGGATACTTCTAGATTAGGTAGGGACTTTATAGAAACAGGTAATTATATTTATAAGTATTTCCCAGAACATGACGTTAGATATATTGCAATATTAGATAATTTTGATACAGAGAATCCTAATGACACTGATGATATTATACCTTTTAAAACTGTTGTTAATGATATGTATTTAAAGGATACATCTAGGAAGATAAAAAGTGTAAGGCATGGATTAATGAATAAAGGATTATTTGTTGGTAGTTCTGTTCCTTATGGGTACAAGCGTTCAGAAGAAGACAATCGAAAACTCGTTATAGATGAATATGCTTGTAATATTGTTAAGAGAATCTTCAAGATGAAGTCAGATGGTATAACAGAAAGTATGATTGCAAGACAACTTACTGATGAAGGTATTTTGCCACCTAATATATATAAAGAAAGAAAAATGGATAAAACAGTTACCTCTAATCTATGGAAGGCTACCTCAGTTAAGACTATTTTAAGAAATGAGGTTTATATTGGTACTTTAATTCAGGGAAAGTATGAGCGTGTAAGTTTAAAGTCTAAAAAGAAGAGATTACTTCCTAGGAATAGGTGGATTATAAAAGAAAATAATCATGAACCAATCATAGATAAAGATTTATTTGATAAAGTTAATAATAAAGATATAAAAAATTCAAAGAATGGTACTAGAGCTAGAAAATATGATTATTTATTAAAGGGACTAGTTGTTTGTGCTGATTGTGGTAAGCCTATGTTAGTTAGAAGATGTAAGAGTCAAAGCAAGAAAAGAAAAGATGAAATATATGCAATTTATTGTTGTAGAACGTATGCAACCTATAGAAATAATGTATGTAGTATGCATTATTATAGGGAAGATGAATTGAATAAGCTAGTACTAGATGAAGTAAGAAAACATTTAGTAAAATATTCAGATGATAGAACTCTGAAAGAAAAATATAACTCAACGTTAACTACTTCTAATTTATTGGATGAGTATAAAAATGATTTAGATACGATTCATAAAAAACATATGGATATTGATAGAGCAATAAGTGAATTATATAAGGATAAGATAGATGGTCTTATTACTTCTGATGAGTTTGTGTCAATAAGAAATGATTTTGCTAAGGAAAAACAACTATTAGAAAATAAAATAAACGATTTAAAACTGATGCTTAGTAATTCAAAAGATAATCTACTCACAGAAAAAACGAAAAATAAGCTCATTAAGGATTTTCTAAAGGTTAGAAATCCTACTAAGCAAATGTTGGCGTTATTGATTAATAAAATTACTATTGATGAGAATAAAAATGTTAGAATTTATTTTAATTTTAATATAAATGGAGAAATGCAGTATGAGTAATAATAAAATGACTGTAGCTTATGTTAGATTATCTGATGAAGATTTAGAAAAAAAAGGAGAGTATTCTGTTAGTATTTATAATCAATTAAGTTTGATTAAAGAGTATGCAAGTAGAATGGGACTTTCTATTGATAAAGAGTATATAGATGATGGTTATTCTGGTATTAATTTTGATCGACCAGGTTTTGAGAAAATGGTTAATGATATTGAAACAGAAAAAATATCTACAGTTATAACAAAGGATATGTCTAGATTGGGTAGAGAATTTATTGACACTGCTTATTATATTAGTGAATATTTTCCTAAGTATAATATTAGATATATTGCAATAAATGATCAATATGACAGCAATAGTCCAGATAATATTACTAAGGAAATAATGGTAAATATTCGTGCAATTGTTAATGATAGGTATGTAAAAGATACTTCATTAAAAAGAGCAAAAACTGCAATAGCTAAAACAGAAAATGGTGAGTTTATTGGTTTCTTGGCACCTTATGGATATAAAATAGTTAAAAAAGGTGATAAAAGAACATTGGAAATCGATGAATATGCAGCTGGTATTGTAAAACGAATCTTTACAAATATTGCTAGTGGTAAAACTAGAAATGAGGTTGCAGAGGACCTAAATAAGGACAAAGTTCTTCCACCAGTAATATATATGAATATGACACCTAGTAAAAATAAATCATATTATTATGATTGGTCCAGTGCCATTATTTATAGAATACTAAAAAATAAGACTTATATAGGAGCAACAGTTATAAGGAAATCTTTAAAGAGGAACTATAAGCAAAAAAAAAGAATAGTAATACCTATACAAGATCGTGAAATAAAAGAAGATACTCATCCTGCTATTATTACAATGAAGTTATATGAAGAAGCAAATTCAAGACTAAAAACTATGAAAAGAAAAGAAAAAAACAATTATGATGGAACATTTAGTAATTTAGTTGTTTGTGGTGAGTGTGGAAGAGTAATGACTGCTTGTAGAAAACGAAGAGAAAATGGAAATGTAGAATATTACTTTGCTTGTACTAAAGTTGTTAAACGAAAAAAATGTCCTAATAAAATTATTCATGATAATAAGTTAAGAACAATTATTGAGAATACATTGAAAGAGCTTATTGATGACTTTGTGGATAAAGAAGAAATAATTAGTGATGTTACTAGGAAGATGGTTCAAAAAGATAGAACTTCGATGAAGATTACTAATATAAAGAAGGATATAGAAGTTCATGATACAAATATTAAAAACTTATATCTAAAAAAAACAAAAGGTGAAATTACTTTAGATGAGTTTATAAAAGAAAAGAATAGGGAATCAGAATTGAAGAATAAACAGGAAGAGAATTTACGAATGTTAGTAGAAAGGGAAAATTCTGATTATAAAAAAAGTGAGGTACTGCATTTTTATAATCAATTTATAAATGGTGATATTTTTCTTAAAGATTATATTAAGGATATTATCGAGAAAATTATTATTCATAAAGATAATACTATTCAAATTGTATTTAAGTTTGGAGTAGGTAAAACAAAAACTATTAAATTATATTAAAAGGGAGGAGTTTTTGATGAAGAATATAGTTGCAAAAATTAAATCAATATTTCCAGTTACTTATCACAAGTCAGCAGATGGTGATGATGATTATTTACGTAGATGTTTGGATTTTTATAAAAAATTTCATA
>CANORV010000058.1 GCA_947569245.1 uncultured Mycoplasmatota bacterium
GCTTTTCTATTTTTCACTTTTTAGGTGTCACATCATTGACAACTACACAATTAAAAACTTTATAGATGATACATCATAAAATTATTTAATTATACATAAAACACTAATTTAATTAGCTTTATCAATATAATCACAATAGTAATATATATTATCATTATCAAAAATCGATTTATAATAATCTTTATCACTATCTAAGAAGACATCTAAATTTTTTAAAATACTTTCCCTTAAAACATTAACGTCAATTAAACCACTTTCTAAATTATATTCACGGTTAAACAAACAAAATGCTAAATTTGCAAACATTCTTATATTACTAATTTTCATATCAATTATATTAGACAAAGCTATATTTCCAAATCTTTGATATTTCGTAAAGTAAACATCTGAATTATTTGTCCAACAAACACTAATTGTTCTTGGAGAAAAATCTGTTATGTATTCTCCATTATGATGATGTCTTTTCATATCACGTGAAAGATAATAAAGAACCATTGCAAGCTCTCTACCGTCCCGATAACTATTCCTATACATAGAAATATTAACTCTATTATCCATATAATCACCTATACCTATAATAAATATAACACAATATTTATATTATAAAAAACACTTTCTAAATTTATCTTTTAAACGATAAATTCTTTTACTTAAATATACTCTTTCAAATTCTAACAATTTTGCAATTTCACCAGTTTTAAATCCATTCATTTTAAGTTCTAAAATACAAGCATCTTCAATATCTAAACCATATAAATATGTTTTTATTAATTGTATTTTCTCAAATAATACCATTTCATTCTGTGGATTAATCGAATTTCTATCAGAAACAAGTTGTAAATATTCACACCCATCAGCTGCTATTTCATTAAGTGACAACGAACTATTAAGAGAAAAAGCTCCTTTTGAATTAGAAAGTCTTAATAAATTATTCATTCTACCACGTATACAAAAATCAACATAAGTATAAAATAATGTATTATGAGTATCTTTATATGTAGAAAGTGCTTTGTGAATTGCATATAGTCCTTCTTGTATTAAATCATCAGTTTCAAGACCGTATTTTTTAGCAACATATGAGTACTTCTTTGCATAACTTTTTACGATTGGTTCATATTTATGATATAAAATATTTAAAGCATCATCATCGTTTTCAGAAATCATATACATAATTTCATAATCATTGTAATTTTTGTAATTCATCTTATCCCTATCCTCTTTGCTGTCTAACTGCTTCATATATCATCAAAGCCGCAGCTACTGAAGCATTTAAACTATTAATTTTTCCATACATAGGGATTCTAGCTATAAAATCACATTCTTCTTTTATTAATTTACTTATTCCATAACCCTCATTACCAATTATTAAACAAACTTTTCCATTATAGTCAATATCCTTATAATCAATACTGTTAGTCATATCAGTTCCGACTATCCAATATCCGTTCTTTTTCAATTGATCAATAGTATGTTTTAAATTAGTAACCAAAGAAATAGGTATATTATTAGCTGCACCAGCACTAGTTTTCATAACAGTAGCATTAACAGAAACACTTCTATCCTTTGGAATTATTATTCCATCAACTCCTGCTGCCTCACTAGTCCTAATAATAGCTCCCAAATTATGTGGATCTTCAAGATGATCAAGTAAAACAATAATAGATTCATCATTTTTTATAATATCATCAAGATTACTATACCTAAAATCCTCTACATCAAGTATTATACCCTGATGATTTCCACATGCAAGTTCAGAAATTTTGTTTTTATCCACAAAAATTGTGGAAATTTTTCTTTTTTCCAATAAAGAAATTAGTTTTTGATCAGCAAAACCTATTTGCAAAAAAGCTTTTCTAACTTTTTTATTTTTTTCTAAATACTCATAAGCTACATTTTTTCCATAAATTAACATCTACTAAACACCTACTATTCTATCCATTATTTCCTGTATTCTTTTTTCGTTATTAGTCAAGTTTAAATACCCTATCAAAGCTTCAAGACCGGTTGCATATTTATAAGTTATAATATCACAACTTTTAGGATGACTTTTACACTTACTATTTCTAGCTCTCATTATAATAGAAAGTTCATCTTCACAAAAAAAATTTTCATTAATCAATTTTTTTACATAAGTTGCTTGGCTTGTAGCACTTACATACTTAACTGCCTCATTCTGTAAATCATTAACATTAGAAATATTTTTTAAAATCAAATATTTTCTTATATAGTTTTCATAAATTGTATCACCTAAATATGCAAGCACCAATACATTAATCTCTAAAACGTTCATAAAATCACCACAAAAATTATATCATAAATAAAAAACTAAGTCCAAAAAGATGACACCTATCTGTCATCTTTTCTTCCTGCAATAACTATCAACCTTAAAATTTCTAAAATTGTTGTTACCAAACTAGCAACATAAGTATAAGCAGCTGCCTTTAACATATCATTAGTACCTTCTATTTCATTTTTACTTAAAAGTTTGTAATCTTGCAAAAATCTTTTAGCCCTATTGGAGGCATCTAGTTCAACTGGAATAGTAATTAGTTGAAATAACAAGATTACAAGCAATAAACCTATTCCTCCCCAAACAAGATCAATTATATTAAATATAAATCCAATAAAAATAGCAACATACCCAAACCTAGAAACCAAATTTACAAAAGGAAAAATATATCCACGAAGTCTGATTAAAAAATAATTTTCTTTATCCTGTATTGCATGACCACATTCATGAGCTGCAACACTACTAGATGCTATAGTATTTCCATGAAAAATATCATGTGAAAGCCTAACCACTTTTCTATTTGGATCATAATGATCTGACAAAATGCCATCAACTTCTGTAACATATACATCATTTAAACCCGCTTCATCTAATATTCTTCGTGCAACTTCAACACCTGTAAGACCAGATTTATTTTTAATATTTTTATATTTACTAAATCTATTGTTAACATAAAACTCTGCTGCTAGTGCAATTATTGCACCAATTATAACAAATATATATCCTAAAGAATCATAATAATAAAATCCCAATATCCCAACTCCTTCATCTAAATAATTTCATATGTAGTTTTATCTTTTCCATCGATTAGTCTAATTCCCATATCCAACAACTGATTACGAATCAAATCTGCTTTCTGATAATCTCTATCTTTCTTTGCTTGGTTTCGTAACTCTATCTTTTCTAATATTTCCTTTTCAAGCTTTTCATCAATACTTTTCTCTTCCTCAATCAATGACAAAGACAATACCTTATCAAAATCTTCAATTAAATATAACTTTGTAAAATCAGAAAGCTCTTCATCTTTTAATACATCATAAATAAGAGTCAACATAGAAGATGTATTTAAATCATTACTTATTGCATCCTTAAATTTGTCTTTGTAAAAATCAATTTTTTTATCACGCAAATCAGGAGTTCTATCAAGTTGCTTTATTTTATTTTTAAGTTTGTTATAAGCAGTTTTGGCACCATCGAGAGCTTCATATGAAAATTCTAAATTATTACGGTAATGACTTCCTAAACAAAAATATCGATAAACTAATGGATCATATCCCTTTTTTTCTAATAAACAAACTGTCAAAAATTCTCCTTTTGATTTACTCATCTTGCCATCTTTATCGTTTAAATGACCCGCATGCATCCAATAATTACACCACTTATGGCCTAAAAATGCTTCACTTTGAGCAATTTCATTAGTATGATGTGGAAAAATATTATCAACTCCACCACAATGAATATCCAAATACTCACCTAAATATTTATAAGAAATTCCGGAACATTCAATATGCCATCCTGGATAACCAACTCCCCAAGGTGAATCCCACTTCATATCCTGATTAGAAAACTTTGATACTGTAAACCACAATCCGAAATCATAAGGATTTCTTTTGGCTTCATCTAAACTAACAGTATCACGAACAGCTACCATCAATTCATCAGGATTTTTACCAGATAACTTATAATAATCATTAGCTTTACTTATATCAAAATAAATATTACCATTTGATTGATAAGCAAAACCATCTTCTAACATCTTTGTAATCATCTTTATATATATATCAATATTATCACTTGCCTTAGAAATAATTGCAGGCTTTCTTATATTTAACTTTGCTATATCATTAAAAAATGCCTTTGTATAAAAATCTGCTATTTCATAAACTGTTTTTCCTTCACGAATAGCACCTTTTTGCATTTTATCTTCACCAGTATCAGCATCACTTGTCATATGACCAACATCAGTAATATTCATAACTCTTTTAACATTATACCCTAAATATTCAAGTCCTTTTTCAAGAATATCCTCAAAAATATAAGTACGAAGATTTCCAATATGAGCATAATTATAAACAGTAGGACCACAAGTATACATTTTCACCAAATCATCATGTGGCACAAATTTTTCTTCCCTCTTATTTAAAGTATTATAAACATTCATTTTCATCACCCTTTACTAATTATAATATATAATTACCGAGAAATTATGTGTTATATCTCCTTTATAAACATATTGTACCAGATTTCTAACCAAAAGTCTTTAATTTTAACATAAAATACTTATTATGTAATATACTCTCAAACCTCAAAATTATTGGATCATTTAAAAACTAGTAATATATACTAACTACTTAAAGAGGGTTTTGTATATGAAAATAATTACTGATAATGCTGTATATACTAAAAAAATGATATTGCACAGAAATTTAATTCTATGACATCAAAGGAAAGAAAAGATAATATGTATATGGTATCTCGATGTGAATTACTTGACTGCAAAATGTATTCATTAAGAGATGTTTTATAGCTAAAACAAGGACGTATAAAAATGGAATTGATGAGAAGGTGCTAATTTACCTTCTGGATTTGAACAAAAAACAAGTATTAGAAAACTAATCAAAATTATATTTAATAAAAGGAAGAATTAATAAAATTATTGAGACAACTACTTTATAACTAGTAATTTTTATTTATTGAGTTAAATCAATATTTAAAAGTTTTTATAGCCTTTCTACATACCTATTTATAAAAAGAAAATTTATTATAAACAAAAAAAAGTACAAATAAATGATATATACTATCACTTTTTGTACTTATATTGTAATTAACATCAAAAACTTATAAAGTAATGCCTAATAATACTACACACTGATGATTTTATAGATGGTAATCCTGGTAATGAAAATAATAATTCAACTATCACAGGAACAAAAAAGACAATAACTGCTGCTAAACATCTTTTTATAAAAGAAGATGTAGCCATTTTCATCATTTTCTCATCAGAAGACAATACAGATTTAGTTAAATCAATAGATCCCATAAGAATTAAAATTATAGGAATAAATATATGTATCCCATCAAGTAATGCCATTAAAAAATCTATAACATTATTAACAGATTCACAAGAATTCTTTTTTATCTTTGAATTATATTTATATGTTGACTCTGTAGGTTTACCTCCATTTGATGAACTGCCACCTGAAGAATTTCCACCAGAAGAAATAATAGCATCAGTATCATCATCAAAATCATAATCTGTATCATCTTCGTCTATTAACTCATCTTCATCTTCATCGATATAATCATCTTCCTCATCATCAGATAAAGTTTCACCCGTTGCTTCCTCATAACTACCATCTTTATAAAATCTATAAGTTTCACCATCTATCTGTCTAGTAGTATTAGTAACCATATAACCTACTTCTTCATCAAAATAAACATCCAATTCCTTACCTTTAATTTCGATAGTCATAAAACCAACTTCCATCTGACCATCATCATTAAAATAAAACTTTCCACTGCCTCCGCTATATTCTAAAGTTTTAAGTCCCGTAACTGGTTTACCACTTTTATAATAATACCAAACATCATCCATCTGTACCCAGCCAGATTTAGAACTATCAATTAAAACACCATTTTTATCATAATATGACTCACTTCTTACACCATTTTCATCAAAACTATAAGTTTTTCCATTAAATGTCTCTTCTGTATTAGAAAGCATTATTCCTTGTTCGTCAAAACAAAACCAAGCATTACGCCCAATTGCACCATAATAAATTTCCTTACACTTATTTTTTACTTTAGAGCCATTTTGATAATAATACCATACATCTCCATCTTGAATCCAACCATCCTTAGCTTGTACATTCAATGAAAAACAAATAAAAATAGTAACAGAAAAAACAAAAAGTTTACTAATTCTTTTCATACAATCAACTCTCTATCTTATATTTATAATAACATAAATACACTTAAAAAACAAAAAAAATTAATTCAAAACCGAATCAATTTTTATTTGATAAATATTATTTAAAATATTATCAGCAACAATATTATCTATTTTATCCTCTAATATTTTAGTTATTTTTCTTGCCCCAAACTTATTATAATCACTTAAAGAAATAATTTCATCCATTATTTTTTTATCAATATTAATCCTAACTCCTTTTAAACTATAATCTCTTTTACAATTTAACAATTTACCCTTAATAATAGTTTTTAAAACACCCTCATCTAACTTGTTGAAAAGTAAAATATGATTAATTCTATTCAAAAACTCAGTACTAAAAGTATTCTCAAGATTACTTATTAAATTAGAATTATTTGAAAAACCAATATCTGATAATTCAGTAACAGCATTTGAAGTCATTATAATAATTGTATTTTCAAAATAAATTACATTACCCTTAGAATCTTTAACTTTACCCTCATCAAGAATCTGTAAAAATAAATTTAAAACCACGCTACTTGCCTTTTCTACCTCATCTAATAAAATAACAGAATGTGGATTATCCCTAACTTTTTCAAAAATATTTGCATTATCATCATAACCAACATATCCAGGAGGAGAACCAATTAACTTACTTACAGAATGACTCTCCCTAAATTCACTCATATCTAAACGAATTAAAGAATCTTTATTAAACAAAAGACTAGCGTATTCTTTTACTAATTCTGTTTTTCCAACACCAGTTGGACCAACAAATAAGAAGGAAATAGGCCTTTTACTAGCACTTAACCCGAGTTTAAATCTTTTAGTAGCATCAACCAACTCATCTATAACTTTATCTTGACCACAAATTTTTTTCTTTAATTGATTAGATAACTTAGTAAACTTACTAATACTAACACTATCAAGTTCGTATATAGGTATCTTCGTCTTTGATTCAATTATTTTTTTTATATCATCTTTATTTATAGTTGCAACATTAGTAGCTTTGTTAACCATAAGCTCACACTTATTAATTTTAGATTGAATCTCAATTTCTCTACTATATATATCACTAGCTAACAGAAACTCTTGATTCATAACAGCATTATTTTTCTCATCCTTTACTTTTGCCAATTGTTGATACAATTTTTTCAATTTATCATTATTTTTTGTATTAGATAAACTTACATGTGCACAAACCTCATCCAAAATATCAATAGACTTATCCGGTTGAAAACGATTATGGATATACTTATTAGTCATATCAACAATATATTTTAGATTTTCATCACTTATTAAAACACCATGAAAACTTTCATATATCTTTTTAATATTTCTCAAAATATTATATGTTCTTTTATCATCTGTTTCCTCAACAAATACCTTTTGAAAACGTCTAGAAAAAGCTTTATCACTTTCAATAAATTTTTTATACTCTGAAGTAGTAGTAGCACCTATAAGTTGCAATTTACCTCTAGCAAGAGACGGCTTTAATATATTAGAAGCGTCAATAGCTCCTTCAGCTCCTCCAGCACCAATTAAAGTATGTACTTCATCTATAAATATAATAATATCGTTCTGCTCTTCAACTTCTTTAAGCATCTTATTTAATCGCTCTTCAAATTCACCTCGATACTTTGTCCCAGCAACTAAAGAAGAAATTGAAACTGAAATAATTCTTTTATTTCTTAAAATTCTTGGAATTTCATTATTAACAATTCTACGTGCAAGTTCCTCTACTATAGCAGTTTTTCCAACCCCTGCCTCCCCTATTAATATAGGATTATTTTTACTTCTTCTTGCAAGTATTTCGATAAGTTGTAAAACTTCCTCATCCCTATCTATAACTGGATCAATATTTCCAAGTTCTACTTCTTTATTTAAATCTGTACCAAATTCTTCTATCATGAGTTTACGAACCGATTTACTTTTATTAACAATACTTGTGGAAAAATAATCATAAAGCTCATCAAAATCCACAGATAATGTTGATAAAATTCTAATTGCAACTCCTTCTCCTTCCTCTAACATTGAAATAAACAAATCTTGAACAGTAACTTCATTATTACCACATTCTCTTGAATCAATAATAGCATTTTCTATAATTTTCTTTAACAGTGGAGTATATAAGAAAAAGTTATTAGTATCCTTACCTTTTCCAATTAGTTTAAGAAGTTCTGACTTAAAAATCTCATACGTTATATTAAATTCATTCAATTTTTTTGAAACAACATTATCATTCTTTAAAATTGCCAATATCAAATGCTCACTACCAATATATGGATGCTGCAATTCTTTCATTTCTTTACGTGATAAAACTAATATTTTTTGTACATCTTCACTAAATTTTGAAAACATAGAATATCCTCCCATTACATTCTATGTTTATTATGAAAACATTTCATAAATTTTAAACAAAAAAAGAAGACAAATTTTGTCTTCTAAGGTTCTATAATAAATAGTGTTGGTGAGTAAAATCACTGACACTATTTTTAG
>CANORV010000059.1 GCA_947569245.1 uncultured Mycoplasmatota bacterium
CAATTCATTTATCATCAGTTTTTGGCTTCACCAACACTACTTGACAAAGAACCATTAATAATAGCCATACACGAATCATAAAAAATTTTCAAAGAAATAGCAATCATCGATATACTAATTAAAAAAGAAAAAATATACTCTGCCTTACCATAACCAAAATTATGATTGTCATCATCTGGCGTTTTAGAAATTTTATTTCCAATAAAAGTCATAAGAGATGCAAAAATATCTCCAGCACTATTAAAAGAGTCAGCAATCATAGATTGACTATGACTAACAAAACCTACTGTTGCCTTAATTATCAAAAGAAAAATATTAGCTAGAATCCCAAAAATTCCAGCCTTATTTGCACTATCATACCTATTCACATTTATCACCAATTTACTATCCTATCTTTGCTATCAAAAAAGAATCCATACTATCAGGGTTTTCATTGATAACATTACCATTATAAGCATATAAATATTTACCAACTTCATCATCAATCACATCAAGATGTGTAAATTCATATATTTTTATCGATGCTTCATCATTTAAATTCCTTGTATCATCAACGAAAACAGTAACCCTTTCCTTATCATACAAAACATCAGTTATCACAATTTTACCATCATAACTAGAATTAACTATTCTAATAAATGCTGTCTTTGTAGAAATAATAGAATCCAAAAACTTTTGCATAACTTCATCGTTATAATGTTTTTTATCAGTTACAACATAATAATTATCCTTAATAGCATCCTTATAATTATATTCTTTACTCAACTTGTTTAATGATATGATTTCATCAGTTTCTAGCATGCAATATCTTTTATCAATACCATTTTTTAAATTTCCAAAAACAAAATTATTTTGACACTCTAAAATATAATATTCATCAAAATTAAAAATAGTAACACCATTATCTTTATTAATACTTACACTTCTATCATATACCTCATCTATTGTTGTTTTTCCATTTCTTATATCATCAAATAATGAAACCGTCTTTTCTATATTACCATTATACTTAACCTGAACATCATCAATACAAGAAACATAATAATTAGTTCCATCTTGTTCCAAAACCAAATTTTTAGAAAAAATACAATTATCAGAAACCTTAACATTAATTTCCTTATTACTAACACTACAACCTGTTACAATAAGAATTAAACAACACACCAATACCATTATTAATTGTTTCATAATTTACTCCTAAAACACAAAATTCTAACAAGAATTATAACATAAAAAAGAAGAATGTATCAACATTCCTCATAAATATTATTATTTTTTAGTAGAACCGAAACCTCCGACTCTTTTTTCAGAAGCAGCATCATCATCTGCAAGCAAATATTTTTGAAATATTACTTGTCCAATAATATCACCCTTCTTAATCTCAACATCATAATCAAAGAAGTTATAATAAGCATACATAAAATGACCATCATTTCCTTCATTTTCATAATAATCAGCATCAATAATTCCAACACTATTTGCTAATACTAATCCTCTTTTTATTGGATTTGAACTTCTATTTAATAGCATATAATATTCATCATTTTGACAATATGCCTTAAGTCCAGTTTTAATTAATGTAGGTTTCTGACCTAAAACAAAACTAGGAATTGTAACATTTTCTGCTGCTTCTACATCATACCCAGCTGCATACATCGTACTCCTTACTGGTAAATTTATTCCTTTATCCTCGAATCCTTTTGCTACTTCAAAACCTCTTAATCTACTCATACTACCTGTAATCCTTCCCAAATTTCTATTTTTCCTGTTTCCATACTTTTTCTTACATCTATTATTCTCTGATTTGATGACCCTCTAAATTTCAAACCTGGATTTTTAAGTTTCATATCAAACTTACCATCTACAATAATATCAACATATGATAATAATTCCTTAGTTACATCATTATCATACATATTTCCTAAAATTTCATCATCAAATAGGAATCCAGAATAGCACCAAATATCTTTGCTATTACCATAAACCTCTTTAACCTTACGTAAAAGTGGCAACAATCCCTTTTGATTTTCTATTTCTAAAGGTTCTCCACCAAGAAGTGATAATCCTCGAATAAAATCAGGTCTAAGTGCCTCTACAATATCTTCAATTTCCTTTTCAGTAAATTGATTACCAAAATCAAAATCCCATGCTTCACTATTAAAGCAACCTGGACAATGATGTCTACAACCACTTACAAACAATGACACTCTTACACCAACACCATTTGCAACATCACATTTTTTTATAGATGCATACTTCATTATATCAACTCCTATAAATGTGTAACACGAGATTTTATTTCTTTTGTTTTTCCAGCATTCCAGAAATTTTCACCCAAATATCCACAGGTTCTTCTTGTTACATTCATTTTATTTTTATCTTTATTACCACAATTTGGACATTCCCATTCATATTTATCATTCAATTTAATTTCTCCATCAAAACCACATACATGACAATAATCTGATTTAGTATTAAATTCTGCATATTGAATATTATCGTAAATAAATTTTACCAAAGCCTCCAAAGCTTCCAAATTATTTTTCATATTAGGTATTTCAACATAAGAAATTGCTCCTCCTGAAGAAATTTTTTGAAATTCACTTTCAAATTCTAACTTTTTAAAGGCATCAATATGTTCCCTAACATCAACATGATAAGAATTTGTATAATAACCTTTATCAGTAATATCTTTTATTTCACCAAATTTTTCTTTATCTATTCTTGCAAAACGATAGCAAAGAGATTCAGCAGGAGTACCATAAAGAGCAAAACCAATCCCTGTTTCTTCCTTCCATCTTTGACATGTATCTCTTAAATGATTCATTACCTTAAGAGCAAACTCTTTTCCTTTTTTAGTAGTATGACTAACACCTAACATTGCCTTAGTCATTTCATATATACCAATATATCCTAAAGAAATACTAGAATAACCACCTTTTAACAATTTATCAATTTTTTCACCTGGTTGAAGTCTAGCAATAGCTCCATATCTCCAGTGTACTGGTGAAATATCTGAAGTAGTTCCAAGTAATGAATAATGTCTACACATAATAGCTTCAAAACACAATTCTAATCTCTCATCTAATAATTTAAAGAAAGTATCCATATTCTTTTTAGCTAACAATGCAATTTGTGGTAAATTTATACTTACTACCCCTTGATTAAAACGTCCTTCAAATTTATAATTACCATTTTCATCCTTCCAAGGTGCTAAAAAGCTTCTACATCCCATTGGACTAAAAACATTTCCTTCATAATTTTCACGCATTTTTTTTGCTGAAATATAATCTGGATACATTCTACGAGAAGAACATTTGATTGCAATCTTAGTTAAATAATCGTATTTTCCTCCCTTTAAAGAATTATGTTCATCAAGCACATAAATTAGTTTTGGAAAAGCTGGTGTTATATAAACACCTTTATCATTTTTTATTCCCTCATAACGTTGTTTTAAAACTTCTTCAATAATCATAGCATTTTCTTCTACGTACTCATCATTTTCATCTAAATTCAAAAATATAGTTACAAAAGGTGACTGACCATTAGTAGTCATAAGTGTATTTATTTGATATTGAATAGTCTGTACACCAGCTGAAAGTTCACTCTTCAAACGATCTTTAGCAATTGAAACAATCAACTCTTCTGGCATTTTATCTTTATACTTATCTTCTAGTTCTTTATAAAACTTATTATAACTTTTTCTTAAATATTTTCCTAAATGTCTAATATCAACAGATTGCCCCCCATATTGACTACTAGCAACTGCTGCAATAATTTGAGTCATAACTGTACATGCTACTTGAAAACTTTTAGGACTTTCAATTAATTTTCCATTCATTACTGTACCATTATCCAACATATCTCCAATATTAATCAAGCAACAATTAAATATAGGTTGTAAAAAATAATCGGCATCATGAAAATGTAAAATACCCTCTCTATGAGCATTACTAATCTTTTCTGGAAGTAAAAGCCTAGTAGTTAAATCCTTAGAAACCTCTCCTGCAATTAAGTCTCTCTGCGTTGAAGCAATAACAGCATTTTTATTAGAGTTTTCTTCCATTACTTCCTTATTACTATTTCTAATAAGACCAAGTATAGACTCATCAGTAGTATTTTGCTTTCTAACTAACATTCTGTTATATCTATATACAATATACTTCTTAGCAAGTTCAAAACGTCCTGCCTCCATAAGTTTAAACTCTATAGTATCTTGAATATCTTCAACAAGCATTCTCTTTTTATTTAATCCCTCTATATATTTTTGAATTGCTACAATTTCCTTTTTCTTTGCCTTTTCACTAGAAGGAACTTCCTTATTAGCTTTCTCGATTGCTATCTCAATTTTCTTTTTGTCATAATCAACAGCACGACCATCTCTTTTTATAACTTTCATAAACATACTCCTCCATCAATTAACTTAAATTCATCATATCACATTTTTTTAAAGAAATATGTTGCAAAAGCAACAAAAAATACATTATAATAAAATTGATATTGACGTAAGATAATAAAATTGATATTGACAAAAATATTAAATAAGGAGTTGACACAAAAATGGAATATATTGAAAAACTAATCAAATATAGTAAGTCTTATTCGTATATCAAAACAAAAAAAATTGACAAAAACATGACAATAACAAATTACATTGCAAAAAGAAATAGCATTTTTATCTTGACAAATGGTGAAGCTAACCTAGTAAGATATGATTCTAATGGAAATAAAACAATAATAGAACATTATTTAGAAGGAAGTATTTTTGGAGAAATGTTTTATTCAGTTAATCTAAATAGTGAGTTAACTGTAATTGCCAAAAAAAATTGCAAAGTTATTTATTTTAATTATGATGACATTTTATCAAACGAAAATCTTGATTTATTAAACATTTTAGTAACAATACTATCAAATAAAACAACAATTATAAATGAACGAATTGAAATATTAACAAAACGTACAATAAGAGAAAAACTCCTTTCCTACTTTTCAAGTATTGCATCAAAATATAGAGTAAAAACTTTTATTATCCCACTTTGCTACAGTGATTTAGCAGATTACCTATGTATTGATAGAAGTGCCATGATGAGAGAAATAAAGAATTTAACTGTTGAAGGTTTTATCAAAAAAAACAAAAAAAAGATTACACTTTTATATTAAAAGTCCCAGATATTTCTAATATCTAGGACCTTCTCCATCTAAATTTATCTCTTTTATATGCTTAGGTTTTCTCTTATCAACAGGTAACGTTTCAATATATTTTTCTCCATCAAATTTCTTTAAACAATTATTTCCATACCATTGTTTCATTATTTTTTCTATATTGTTATAAGAATAGTATTTTCTACCCTCAAAATCATACAATTTAACTGGATAAACATCACTTTTTAAAAACACTGGTTCATGCATAAATTTTTCCCATGGCACAGAAATAGGTTGTGAAACTAATTTAGAAGACTCACACCATCTAGAATACTTATTACTAAACCAGACAACAAAACTCTTAAGCAAAATTGGGTTTATATGTAAATTATCAAAAAGAACAATAAATGGCATAATTACTTTGACAACACTTCTACAAATTTCATCGATAAATTTATTTTCGTTAATATTATCATAAATTATTACATCGACAAAGATACCATTTCCTCTCTTACATCTGTTTTTGAGTAAAAAATTAGCCTCTTCTATATATGTTCCATGCTTTCTAACTTTCATTGTCGGTCCCATAATTGTATTATATTTTTTATCAATTTCATAGCTATCAAAATAAAAATCAGAGTTTAAATCATTCTTCATTGCGTTGACAAATTTCTTCCAATCTTTTCTATCAATTGCAACATCCATATCATCATCCCATGGAATAAACCCTCTATAATTACAAATTCCTAAAGCAGAACCAGCAATTAAACAATACTTAATATCATTTTTTTCACAAACCCTATGAATTTCATCCATTATTTTAAGAATCTCAGCCTGTAATTCTTTTACTGTAACACTTTTTCCATCACTATATGTTTTTAATACATAATCAATTCCACTTTTATCAATACAATCATTCTTCTTCATATTATCTATAACACTCCAATATAATATTATAATAATTATCAAATTTTTTCAATAAATTCTATAATTTTCAAAATAGTTTTTCTACTTTGATTACAATCCAACAAAACATAATCATGAAACATCTTAGTTCCCTTATAAAAAATAACATTACACCTATTTTCAAGACACTTTTTATAAAAAGCAAGACAATCAGGATAAAATATTTCCCTATCACCAGTTACTAATAAAACATCAACGTCACATAAATCAACATCAATAGGAGACAACACACTGTTAGCTGGAATATACTTTGAAACTATTAACTTTAAAACTGAAACATCCAAAACTGGATCTTTATTTTGAAGTTTACTAATATCACTATTATTTAAATTAAAATCTAAAAAAGGTGATATCAAAATTACCTTATACTTATTAGAAATCTTATTTTTAATCCTATCTAATAATAATAAAACTAAAGATCCTCCTGCAGAATCTCCCATAAATATAAACTCATGATTCAAATAATTTCTTTGTAATTTGTAAAAAGATTCTTCTAAATATCGTAAACTATCCTCTATATTATTTTTAAAAGCTAAAGGATAATCAAGAATACTTAAATAAATAGGCGTTTTATTCTTTATTTTCATCAATAATTTTTCTTGTCTTCTAGAAACACCTAAAACAAAGGCACCGCCATGAATATATATTACATGTTTTTTACTATCCATATTACTAGTAACAGTAACTATATTATTAATTTTACTTATGTTATCTTTAATAAGACTGATTTTTCTAACTCTTTTTCTTTCGATAAATCTTTTAGAGTTAAATCTATATATCTTAAAAATCTTGTTAAAAAATATAACTAAATCTGAAAACACATTCATAATAACACCACATTCATAAACTAATTATCAACTTTTATATTTATTTCCAATAATTTAGTAAGCATAAGTGCTTGTTCAACGTTAAAAGTATTAGACTTTATACTACCAAAATCTGTTTTAAAACCATGGATTTCATTGGAAGAAAAATCAATATTAGTAAAAGTACATTTAACAATTTCTGTAAAATTCATACTGGAATTTAAAAACATAAGATCTTTACAGTCTTTAATTTCATAAAATCTAGCATCATCCAAATTTACATTATCAAAAATAATATTCTTAAATCTAACTCTAAAAAACGAAGCATACCTTAAACTGCAATCTAAAAACTTGACATTATCAAATGAACAATTTTCAAAAGTAGTTCCAACTAACTTACAATTTTTAAAAAGACAACGACTAAAACTTCTATCAGCAAAATCCATATTTGAAAAAGAACAATCTTCAAATACAGTATCCCAAAAATCAACATTTTTAAATTCTACCAAATTAAAATCTTGTTTTTCAAAAATACATCCTTCAATCGTTACATTTTCTATCAAAATTTTTTTATCCGGTAAAACACTAACCCTACTATCATAATAAACACCAGATTTCACCATATCAAAAAAAGATACATCTTCTACTATTTTAATTTTTGGTTCTATAAACTTCATAATAGATATCCACTCACTTCAAACAAATTATACCATGTATAAAAACAAAATAAAAGAACGATTGACTAAATAAAACGTAATCATTCTTTTATTTTACATAAACATCTAACTGTTTGATCTATTTCACTATCTCTAGAATAATCAGCTTTGGTAAACAAAGAAACAATATTCTTCTCTCTCATCAATTCTATATCATGATTATTATCGTTTTGATAAACAAAAATTGTAAAACCACCATTATTTTTAACAAAATCCATAGCAAAAGAATCAGTAAGTCCATCACCTATATAAATAACATTAGAACAATCATTATCGACAACATTATTATCACTTAAAATTTTCTTTATACAATTAACCTTATTCTTATCACTCATTAAATAAGAAATATCAGTAACCACCTTATCATCATTATAAGAAAACGTTGTTGCATAAATATCATCAAAATAAGATGCTATAGAAACATTTTCTAAAAAAACTTTTAGTCCTGAACTTAAAAGATAATTTTTAACACCATGATTACATAAGTTTTCTAAAAATTGACTAACTCCCAAATTATATTCTACTTTATCACATCCAAGACAAAAATTTATATCATTTAAAGATATTCCAGCCTTTTTTAAAAAATCCAAAAAAGTATAATATATAGATAAATATAAGTCAATTTCTTCATCTTTTGATCTATTAATACATATTTTTAAAAATTTTTGATTATAAAAACCATCTATAACTCCAGCTTTTTCTAAAATTTCAAACTTTGGAAGGCTATAAGGAGTTAATGTCCCATCAAAATCATAAATTATTATTTTTTCCACAAACAATCACCACTATATAGAGTATCACAAAAACGAATCAAAAGAAAGCTATTTTGGTACTTTAAGTATTTGTCCTGTGAATAATTAGTAAAAATGTCTCTATTTTTCTTATCAAATAATTAGTAAAAA
>CANORV010000060.1 GCA_947569245.1 uncultured Mycoplasmatota bacterium
GAGCATTTCCTTATATAGCAATGGTTTGCTCATTTTTACTGTAAAACTCAAGATATAAAATATTACCTTTGTCAATATTTAGTAATTTCTTCATTCATTGAAATCAAAAAAACTGACATTTTTCCACTTCTTGTATTATCAATCATTCTATTAATTATTTCAACAACAAAAAGATTGTTCATAAAAATCACCTATTTATGTTTTACTACAAAATAAAACATATTTCATTAAATTCGACAAAACATGTCAAAAAAAGAACTAGTTTTCACTAGCAGCTTTTATATTATATTTAATTTTTGTATTTTGTTTTTTTATCTTTTGCTTTAATTTATTCTCACTATCTTTTTCATCTTTCATTTTGGATTTTAGTAACTGTCTATTCATTTCATCAGTAAGTAAATGTAAATCTCTTCTTGTTTTTAAATCTTCACGATAACTGATATCATTACCATTAACAAAGTAATGATAAATTACCATCTGATTAATAAAACTTGCTAAATCCCTACATGGAGAAGTTACTTTTGCTCTTCTTTCAAAATTCATATTTTCACTTTTAGTAACAGTATAAATTCCTGATAAGTATGCTGATTCCACTGCATTTAAAATTTGTTCTGTTGATAAATTGTTACATTCTAAACTATCAGAAACATTTTTAATTGGACCTTCCTTAATATCATCTTTCGTATAAATAAATTTACTAATATAAGGTATTTCATTATTATCACAATATTTACCAAGTTCTCTTTGAAAGAAAACAGATAATTTTCTAACTAATATATCTAAAGTTTGTTCCCCATCACAAGCAATATCAAAGCTTTGAACTAAATCATTTAAACTAGACATTGTTTTAAAATAAGGATTATTACTATCTTCTAGAATAAGAGAAAAATCATCAAAGAAGAAATTTTTTGAAACCCTTATCTTTTCTTTATTTATATCTAAATTTCTAACATTATTACTTGAATCTAAAATAAAATGATATGCAATTACTTTAGACTCTTTTAAAGCATCTAAACTTAAATCTCTTTTCTTTTTACGTGAAAACAAGTTATTATTATTACTAACAGATACAAAGTCAGAAATAGAATCACTATCAATAGTTAAATCATTAGTAGTATCAGGAATATAAAAAGTCAAATATTTATATCCATTTTCTTCACTATATGAATAAGCTTGTTCAAACATCTTAGTACCATTACAATCAATAGAGAAAATATCGTTTTCCTTATTCTTTTTATAATAATATGAGTCCATAAGCTCTAACAAATTATCTTTCTTTGAAACATTAATAAGTTTATCAATACATTCACCTATTTCAAATAAACAAGCTTCTTTTCTCCTTAAGCCAAACTGACTATTGTTAATATTTCTAATTATTGATTGAAATCTTCTTAAGACAACTAGACTAATATCTTTATTATCTAGCGTATTAATAGTGTCTATATATAATCTAACTAATGATCTGTAATATTCTAAATCATCATGATTTTCTTTAGCATTCAAAAGTAAATTTCCATACTTATCAATAATATCAACTAAATAATACTTAGAAGAATTTACATTTGAACACATATAAATCAAATCTGGTCTCTGTCTTAAAAAAGAACTTACTATATTGATATTTTTTTCATATTCTAAAGCTCTAAAAAAACTATTGGAAATATCTATATCATCAAACTCACTTGTATCACACATAATATTTTTTTCTTCAAGCATTTGGATTTTCTTAACAATTGAATTAAAATATTCTTTTGTTAATTTATCCTCTTTATCTATACTAATTGCTCTTTGTTTTGCAACTTGTTTAAGTAAATTAACATCTATAATATTTTGAAAATAGTCATAAGAATTATTCTCTAATCTATTAATTATATAATCGACATATTTTAATATTTTACTATCATGAATATCATTAGGTTTTATAAATTTAATATAATAACTAATAGCATATAAATATGAATGAACATTAGTCTCATAAAAAGACTCTCCATCTACCATCATGTCATAAACAAACTTACTTTTATCATCTAAAATAATAGAAGTTTTCATATCAACATGATTAGAAATGCTTTTCTTTCTAATTAAATAAACTAACCCTTTATTTTCTTGATGTAATACCTTATCCAAGAACTTAATATACGAAACAAAAGAATGTTTTAAATTTCTTAAATCTACTAATTTGCTTTCCTCTTCTGGGTCTAAAGATTTACCATTTTTTACTTTATAATAGATACGCTTATAATCTGACCTTATTGTAGTTAACTCCATTAACATTTTTTGTTTTAAAGAAAAAATATCAGCAATTTTTTCCTCGGATGTTTTTATAGATGAAACATCTAAATTAAGCAAATCAACCAATACTTTTTCATAATTTTCATTTAAATATAAAGAAACATCTTCTACTACATGTTTTGATAAACAAAGAGAAGATTGCTTTTCATTTTTTAAATTTTTGTAATAAACATCATTAAATTCAAAACCAAAATTTCCCATAATAACACCTCATAAATAAACTTTGTTTCTAGTATAAACTAAATTTATAAAATATGAAACAAAAATATTAAAAATAATAGAAAAAAATTAGATATTATAGTATAATGTAATACAGGTGATAAGATGAAATATCCCGGTGGAATTAATTTTGATAAAAGAAAAGAAGAAATTCCTATCAATTATGGTAATAGAGGTATGAATCTAGAAAAAGAGTTAAACGATACAAATCAATATTATCTAAGTAAAAATATAGCTTTTATCTACAAAAAACCTACCCCTATAAAAATAACTAAAACTGAATACAAACAAACAGGAATAAAAATTCTAGAGGCTTTTTTTGCTTCTCCATCAACTACTGATTATAATGGACTATATAAAGGAAAATATATCGATTTTGAGGCTAAGGAAACGACGAGTAAAACATCTTTTCCACTAGCAAATATTCATATTCATCAAATAAAACATATCAGAAATATCAATGATAATGATGGAATATGTTTTCTAATAGTAAGATTTACTAAATTAAATGAAACTTACTTACTAACAAGCTTTGATTTTTTAAATTATATAGATAACAATAAATCAAAATCAATACCATTATCTTATTTTAAAGAAAAAGGACATATAATTAAAGACAAATATGTTCCTAAAATAGATTATTTAGAAATAATCAATAAAATTTATGGAGGTGCTTATTTTGGCAACAACTAACAATAATAATAAAACACGAAAGAATCACAAACACACAGTTACAAGTCAAAAAACTGAAAAAGAGAAAATGATAGTCAAAGAAAATAAACCAGCTAAAAAAAATACAAGTAAAAAGTCTACGAAAAGAAAAATATCTAAAGAAGAGAGAAACATTTTAGGTGCAATATTTGTAGGTTATATTATAATATGTGTTATTGTATCAATCATATATGGAATTACCCTCGGTATAATATTTGCAATTGGAGTTGGTTCTATATTAATAATAAGTAGGATTTTAGATACTACCAAACAAAACTCCAAAAAAAGAAAGATTCTTAAAACAGTTCTAATTATTCTTTTAATACTCTTTATTATATTCATGATAGTTTCAGCTATATTTGTGGCATATGTCATAAAAGAAGCCCCAGATTTTGATGAGAATAAATTAGTAAAAAAAGAATCAAGTATCATGTATGACAACCGTGGACAAGAGTTTGCAAGACTTGGTAGTCATTTACGTGAAAATGTAAGTTATGATGATTTACCAGAGGTTTTTATAGATGCACTAATTGCAACAGAAGATTCTAGATTTTTTCAACATAACGGTTTTGACGCACCTAGATTTGTTATTGCCTCAATAAAACAAGTAGCAGGAAAAGTTTTAAAAGGTAGCGGAGGTAATGCTGGAGGAGCATCTACTTTATCAATGCAAGTTATTAAAAATTCACTTACTTCAAAAGAAGATGAGGGTTTTGAGGGAATTGTAAGAAAGTTTACTGATATCTATTTAGCTGTATTTAAACTAGAAAAAAATTACACAAAAGAGCAGATTATCGAATTTTATGTCAATAATCATTTCTTAGGAAGCAGTTCTTATGGTGTAGAACAAGCTGCCCAAACTTACTTTGGAAAAAGTATCAAAGATGTAAACATATCAGAAGCTGCTATGTTAGTTGGATTATTTCAAGCTCCAGGTAGCTACGATCCATATGTCAACCCATCAAAAACTTATCAAAGACGTTGGACGGTACTAAATCTCATGTACAAACATGGTTATATTACAAAAGAGGAACAAAATGCTGCTAATGCCATTCCAATAACTTCTCTTTTGATTGGAAAAAGTACAAGATCTAGTAAATATCAATCATACATTGACACAGTTATTCAAGAGTTAGATGAAAAACACGGAATAAATCCAAATGTAACTCCGGTTAAAATATATACAAATATGGATCCAGAAAAACAAGCAGGAATAGATGATATCTTCAATGGTGTAACATTCAAATGGCCAAATGAAGGAATTGAAGGTGGTGTTGCAGTTACTGATGTCAATACCGGAAAAATTGTTGCTATTGGTGCTGGTCGTAATAAAACAAGTCAATTAACATTAAATACAGCAACCAAAAATATCCGTCAAATCGGTTCAACAGCTAAACCATTATTTGATTATGGTCCAGGTATCGAATATAATAATTGGTCTACATATGAACAATTTATCGACGAACCACACACCTACTCAAATGGTACACCTGTTACCAATTCAGATAGTACTTACAAAGGTCAAATGAGTCTAAGAACTGCCCTTTCTTTATCAAGAAATATTCCTGCTGTAAAAGCCTTTCAAACTGTAGACAATCAAAATATTATCGATTTTGTAACTGGACTTGGAATAAAACCAGATATCGATAAATATGGAAAGATTTATGAAGCCCATGCTCTAGGAGCATTCGATAAAGGTGCAACTCCATTACAAATGGCAACTGCCTATGCTGCTTTTGCTAATGGTGGATACTATATTGAACCACTATCTGTAAATAAAGTAATTTATCTTGATACTGGTGATATTGAAACATATGAACCAGAAAAAAGACAAGCAATGAAAGATTCAACTGCCTTTTTAATAACTGATGCATTAATAACAGCTGTTCAATCAGGTTACAGCTCAAGTGCAAAAATGAATGGTGTAAATGTAGCAGCAAAAACTGGTACTACCAATTTTACACCTGAAATAAAAAGAAAATATAAATTAAAAAGTAATGCTATTAATGATGCATGGATTGTTGGATATAATCCAGATTATGCTATAAGTATGTGGATTGGTGTACACAATTTAAATACAAGTGGAAAATACACTCTAACGACAGATAATTCTGGTATTGTAAGAGGAAATTTATATCAAGCTTTAGAAAAAATAGTATTTAAAAGAGATAACAAAGAATTCAAAGTTCCAAAGAGTGTTGTCAAAGTAGCTGTTGAAAACGGATCAAATCCTGCACTTTTACCAAGTCCAAATACACCTGAAAGTCAAATCGTATATGAATATTTCATCAAAGGTAATGAACCAAAGGCAATGTCAACTGCTAATACTAAATTAACAACAGTATCGAATTTAAAAGTAAGTTATTCAAAAAGTAACCAAAAATTAACAATTACATGGAATAAATTAAATGCTCCAGAAGCTAATATCAGCTATGGTGAATTTGGATATAATGTATATTATGGAAATACACTTTTAGGGTTCACAACAGACAATAAATATGAAATAGAAGCAAATGCTAATATTTCAGGAACTTATAAAGTTGTAACAACTTTCAAAAATTACTCTAATAATCAAAGTGATCCAGCTGTTTATATTTTCAATTACAATAATTCAGAAGGTAACAATGATGAAAATCCACCATCTCCATCACCATCACCTTCTAAAGATACATATACAGCTTCATTAAATGGAAATAATCCAGTCAATATAACCTTAGGAGGAACATACACAGACCCTGATACTCCATTGAATTTTAAGAAAAACGGTGTTATTATTAATGATCAAATTTCAATTAATGATAAACTGATTGCCATTTGCTATGATCCATCTGGAAATCAAATAGCAACAAGTATGGGTGGAGGTCTAAGTTTTACGGCAAATACACCTGGAACATACACCATTGAATATACACTATCTTATAGTGGTAATACATATAATTTTAAAAGAGTAATAAAAGTAAATTAGAGCTAAATGCTCTTTTTCTTATGCAAAATTTTAATAAGTTTTTAAATATCTTTATAACCTTTATTTATAAGTGCTTACGGCATTTTTATTTTTGAAAGATATTCTCATATATTGTTGTAATTTCTTATATTTTCTCTTTCAAAAGTAGTAAATTCGTAGTAAAATTTGGAAATTTTAAAAGTATTAATTTAAATATTAAAAAATACTATGCAATATCCATAGTATTGATATATACCTTTATAAGCGTGACTAGTGGCTCAGCCATTAAAATCCTTGCCATAATAAGGCATATAGTATTACCTTTATTATGTAGCAAAGTATGTATCAATTTTTTATTTAATTCTAGTTATAATTTCTTTTAGTCTTTCAATAAATTCTTCTTTATTCCCCAAAAGATTGCATGATTCTTTTAAGTAATTGTTGTAATCCATATCCTCTAAAAAGAATTAGTATAACTATCATTTTCAAATTTTTCTAATGTATATTTATAGCATTCATAATATGAGAAAGAAAGACGAATATAATACTCCTTATTATTATGATTTTAGTCATTTTAATAAAAATAGTACCAACTGTATAGTCGGTACTTGAACAATTTTTGGAATAGTACCTAACTCAGCAAAACTAGGTGTTCCTTTTTTATTTTATGAAAGTTTCCTTGACATATTCATAATAATATATTTTTTAATTCTTGTCAAAATTCACATTATAAAATATTATAAAATTTAGGTCCTTTTTTATATAAATAATATGAAAATTTTATATAAAGTAGTAGATTACTAGTAAAATAGCTATTAAATCATTCATCTAGTTTTTAAAATAAAGTTTTAGTAATGAAAACTAATATTTTTAATAAAAAAATCACCTTTTTCTATAGAAAGAGATGACTAAAAAACATAAAAATAAAACCTAAAACAATAAATATAATTGTAATATGACTCTTCTTATAAGAAAAAGATGTTGGTATAAGTTCATATATTGAAATATGTATCATAATTCCAGCAATTAAAGAAAATAAACATCCCATAAAAAAATCATTTATATATTTACTTAAAAACAAACAAGCCAAAATAGCTCCAAATAACTCAGATATACCAGAAATAAAAGTGTAGGAAAGACTTTTTAATCTACTTGATGTTGCATAATAAATTGGAACCGAAATACTTATTCCCTCTGGTATATTATGAAGACTAATTGCAATTGCTAAAGTAATTCCAAGTTTTATATCTGTAGATGAAGCCATATAAGTTGCAATTCCCTCTGGTATATTATGTAAAATTATAGCTAGCATTGAGATTAAACCTACACGATAAAGATTGTTATTAGAGCAACTATTATCTGGTAAATATTTATCAATTAACATAGAAAGCACAACCCCAGAGCAAAAAAAAGTCATCATTAATAAAACACACATAAATTCTTGAAAAATACCACTAAGCATACTGTATGATGAAGGTAATAAATCAGTAAACGAAACACAAATCATAACGCCAGCTGCAAAGGCAAGAGATGATATAATGATTCTCTTATCCGTCTTTTTAAAAAATATAAAAACACTACCAAGCATTGTTGCCAAACCAGCAAAAAAGGAAACAAATAAGCTATACATAACATTATTCATAACTATTCACCAATAAAATATATGAAAATGTTTACTAATTTATTTATCTAAAAACTTATAACATTAAAAATCTTCTTAACAATTGCGCTTCTTAAAATACTTTTATTCAAGTCACATAACAATATAAAACGTATTATTTAAAATATGTACAAAAACATACATTTATAAATCAATATAATGTTTAATAAAAATAAAAAATTTAATAATCCTATACAACATTTTACAAAAAAAGAATTCCACTCAGGAATTCTTTATTATAAAATAATTATTACAATACCAGCTAGTAAAATTACTACAAATAACATACCATAAAATCTTTTTTCGTATTTAGTTTTTTCAGATTCAGTTGAATCATTTGTGTTTTCATTATTTGTAGCATACACATTAGAACCATTATTATAGTTACTGTTATTACCACTATTGTTACCATTGCTATAGTTGTTATTATTACCACTATTATAATTGTTATTATTACCGCTATTGTTACCATTATTATAGTTGTTATTATTACCACTATTGTTACCATTATTATAGTTGTTATTATTACCACTATTGTTACCATTATTAT
>CANORV010000061.1 GCA_947569245.1 uncultured Mycoplasmatota bacterium
AAGGCATTTTAGATGTACTTGTGCCAGTAGAAATAAATGGCAAAGAAGAATTTATTTTAGGTACTGGCAATATAACTGATAGCCAAGTACAAGAATATTTAGATAGATTAAATGAATATTATGAAACTAAATTTTATCAAATATATGAGAAAGTTGATGAAGAAACTGGCAATATTATTGGAGAATTTATCCCTAAAAAAGATGAAAAGATTATAAGAATATTACCAATATCATCAAATAAAAGTACAACAAAATCACCTATTACTAAAGATGATATTGATACAAAATATGGAATTGTAACGTACAATCCTACTAAACCTAAAGAAAAAGTTTTGGAAGGAGTTAATGATTATGCGACTTCTTAACAAAGAAAATATTAGCAAAAATCAAGTAGATACCATTGAACAATTTAAAGTTCTTGCATATCTAAAAAAGCAATTTGACACCGGTGAAATAAATCTATATTTATTAGATAGATTTACTATAAAACTTGTAGATAAGAATAATGATATAGGATATTTTAAATACAATTCTAAAACTAGATCAGTAGATTTTTACGAAAAAAATATTAAAAACAAAGAAAGAGAGATAAAAAATGGAATTAAATTATACAAAAGTTGGAAATTATTTATTACCAAATCTAACTATAAAAAATCAAAATTATGTGAGAATTAACAAGTATGGATATTTAAGATTAGAATATTTGAAAGAGCATAAGAAAGGGTTATACACGACACTTTTAATGCAAGATGAATTAACTAATCATCTTGTTTCAGTCAGTAATGAATGCGAAGAAAGATTAAAAACTTTGTTGTATAATTATAGAAAAAGTGATGACAAACTATCTGAAAAAAATAAAGAACTTAATCAACCTGAATGGGCTAAATTAATGAATAATTATAAAGACTGTGCAGAAGAAATTATCTTAAAAGAGATGATATATGTATGATTTTATCTATAAGCAAGCAACGTGGTTTTACTCCCACCACTAAAAAAGAAAGGCTAAACCTTAAATATGGCAACAACATCAATTTGGTCTATTAAGAATAACTTAAAGCAATCTATTAATTATATTATTAATCCAGAAAAGACTATCAATAAAGATTATGGCAAAGTTGATTATGACTTTTTAGAGGGTAAAAAAGATTATGATTTCAAGAAAGAAAAATTATGTTATGTAAGTTGTTTAAATTGTGAAGAATATGATCCATATAGTAGTATGAAAGATACCAAAGATTATTATTGCAAAAATGATGGGGTTCTTGCTTATCACGGATATCAATCATTTAAGGAAGGAGAAGTAACTCCAGATATAGCTCACGAGATAGGAGTTAAGTTTGTTAGTGAAATGTTTAAAGATTATGAAGTGGTAGTTGCTACTCATCAAAATACTAATCACATACACAATCATTTCATAATCAACTCTGTTTCATTTAAGAATGGAAAAAAATATAATAACAATCGTACTAATCTAGCCAAATTAAGAAATATATCTGATTCACTATGTGCTGAATATGGATTATCTGTTTTAGATGAAGATGTTGGTTATAAAAGTACCTATAATCATAAAGTTATAAACAATGATTATTACAAAACTCTTAAAGATGATTTGGATAGTGTTATTAGTTATTCAGTCACCCTAAAACAGGTTATGGATAGAATGAAACTATTAGGATATAAAACTTATTATCGTAATGATATTATAACGATTTATAGAGATGGTTGTGATAAAGTTAGAATAGAAAAAGCCTTTGGTAGTGATTATTCAAAAGATAGCATTAACGAGCAATTATATCATTCAAGACAAATTACTTTTAAACCTATGACTCATAAATCTATCTTTCAAGAATATCTAGCAACAACTAATAATTATCATAAAGGTATTTATGGATTATATTTGTATTATTGTTATCTTTTAGGAGTATTCCCAAAGAAACATCCTAAACAATATTTATCTTACTATATAAGGCAAGAGATAAAAAAACTAGATTCATTTTCCGAGCAAACAAGATTTATGGTAAATAATAAGATTGAAGCTATAGAAGATTTAAATAACTTTGCTAAAAATAACTATGAAGAATATCAAAATCTTATGGGTAAAAGAGAAAATCTATGGAAACGATATCATAGAGCAAAAACAGAAGATAAAAAATCAGAAATACTTGCTGAAATAAATGATATTCAGCCTAAAATCAAAGAACTTCGTAAACTAGATAATTATTGCAAAGAAATTAGGAAACGTTCTGAAATCATACAAGATAATCTAAATAATTTCGATAAAGATATGCAAAAAGAAAAAGACAATTCTAAGAATTTATAACCTAGGGTTGTCTTTTGGATTATTTATTTTATAATATCACTTAATTTTGATATAACTTTTTCTTTTTCGTCTGTAGTGTAATAACCATCAATATATCCTAGTAATTTACCTTTTTTAAACACTAATAATGAAGGTAATTCTATCATATTATATTCATCAATAATTTTATCACTTTCAGTTTTATAAAATAGTGTATCTTTAGGCAAATTTTTAGTTAGTTCTTTTATTGGTATAGATTTTAATAAACACTCTGCTACATCAGGATTATAAACTTCTATCAAAGTTAAGCAATCTTTTTCTGCTTTTTCTTTTATTTCTTCTGATTCTATTTTAAAAAAGTCTGATATAGCAACTGCTCCATATCTATCAACAAATAAATCTTTTGTTGTTCTTGGATCTTCATCTATTTCCTTCTTTATTTTTTTGTATTCCTCACTATTTTTAGCAACCATAATTGCTCCTATTGGACATTCTTTCTCACATAGACCACAAGATATGCATTTATCATTATCTATTTCAATCGATTCCTTTTCTTCATTCCAAGACAATGCTCCAGTTGGGCAAACAGCAATACCTCCACATTCTTTAGCATTATCACATATCTTAAAATTTACTAATACAGCCATATTTTTAACCTCTCTTTCTTATCATATTAACTATATTCTCTAATCTTTTTACAAATGTATCAATCTCATTTTTTGTATTGTATTTCCCTAAACTTATTCTTATAGGACTATAATTTTCTAAATCTGCATTACAAGCGGTTAAAACATGAGAAGGTTCAGCAATTTCAGAATTACAAGCAGATCCTGTTGAAACAAAAATATTAAATGATTCTAACATCAATAATAATTCTTCAGCTTTTACACCTTTAAATGCTATACTTGATGTATTAGGTAATCTATTTTCTAAATCACCATAAATAACAATATCAGCAATATTATTTTTTATTTCAGTTTCCATATAATCTCTTAATTGCCCTAATTTATCATTTGATTTATAATTGTCATCTAAAATTAATTCTGCTGCTTTTCCTAAACCTACAATATATGGAACATTTTCTGTTCCACCTCGTCTATTTTTTTCTTGATGACCAAATATCAGTGGCGTAAAATGAATACCATTTTTTACATACAAAGCACCAATGCCTTTAGGAGCATTTATTTTATGTCCCGATAATGATAGAGTGTCTATATTTAGTTCCTTAACATCGATTTTTATTTTGCCTATTGCTTGAACTGAATCTGAGTGGAATAAGATATTATTTTTCTTCGCTATCTGTCCAATTTCTTTTATTGGATATATGTTTCCAATTTCATTATTCGCAATCATAATTGAGATTAAACATGTATTATCAGTAATTGATGATTCTAATTCATTTAAATTTATTCTCCCTAAATTATCAACTGATAAATATGTAATATTATAACCAATACTTTCAATGTATTTCATTGTTTCCATAATAGAGGCATGTTCTACTTTAGTAGTAATTACATGCTTTTTTTCAGGATAATTTTTAACTGCATTCATAATCGCAGTAACATTACTTTCACTAGCACAACTTGTAAAAATAATTTCACTTTCATCTGCATTTAATAACTCAGCAATTCTTTTTCTTGCATTTATAATTTTATCTTTTACTTCTTTACCAAAAGAATAAGTACTACTAGGATTCCCAAATTGTTCTTTTAAATAAGGTAACATTGCGTTTAATACTTCTTCATCGCATTTAGTGGTTGCATTATTATCTAAATATATTTTTTCATTCATGATTTTTACCTCCAATTCTTGCTAATACAATTTTATCATAATTACAATTATTTTAAAAGCAAGAAAAATATTGAAGAAAAGTATTATAAAATAAAAGGAGCATTACAAAGTTCTAAAAAGAAAGCACTAACTGATAAGGTAATTATTGATGGTGAAATTTATCATATTCTATTAGATTTTCTAGATATGTATAGTAAAGAAATTCAAAACTTTGTAATCTAATGTAATTAACTTGGAATATGTAACCGTTTTTATATTTTAATAATAAAAAATGCATAAGAACCAAATAAAAATAAAAAATGATATAAAAAACAAACAAATTTATGTTAGAATTATTATATAGTATACGAGGAGTTGGTACAATGCATAGATTATTACCTATTGCAATTCTTCCTAGCATAATTTTAGGTTCTTACATCTATTTTAAAGATAAGAAAGAAAAAGAATCACCTAAATTATTACTTAAATTATTTTTAAGTGGTATATTAGCAGCTTTAGTAGCAGTAGCTCTAACTTATATGATGGCCTATATTACTAAAATAGATGTTTTTGAAGTTGATTATCATAACCCAAAAGAAGTATTTATTCACGCTTTTATAGTTGTTGCCTTGATAGAGGAAACTTCAAAATGGTTATTTACATATATACTAACTAGAAAAAACAAAGAATACAATTACAGCTTTGATATTATTGTATACTCTGCATTTGTTTCACTAGGTTTTGCAAGCATAGAAAATATCATATATGCTATAGCAAGTAAAAGAATTGATGTTATATTAATAAGAGCTATAACAACAGTTCCAGCACATATATTTTTCTCAATATTTATGGGCTACTTTTTATTAAAATCTAAAAAATTTGAACAGCAAAAACAAAAAATCAAAGTATATACATATAAAACTTTAAGTATCTTGTGTCCGACAATTCTTCATGGTTTTTTTGACTTTTGCATTATGTTAAAGAAAACTAATTTAACAACAATTTTTTTAATTTTCATTGTAATATTATATATTACATCGTATCTTTTTTTAGAAAATCTTTCAATAACAGACACTAAACTCTAATAAAACTCATAAACTATTACCTATTTAAATAAAATTTAACAAGGTGATATTTTATGGGTTCTTTTTTTACTAATATCTTAACAGAATATGGTTATTTTGGAATGTTTTTTTCTATGGTAATAGAAGCTGTTATAATTATTATTCCAAGTGAATTAATACTAGCAACAGGTGGAATCCTTGCAAGTAAAAAAATTTTTTCCTTTTGGGGAGCCTTTTTTATAGGGCTATTTGGTAGTGTCTTTTGTGCTATTGTCATTTACTTAATGGGCTACTTTGGTGGAAGACCATTTGTTGAAAAATATGGAAAGTATTTTTTTATGAAAAAAGAAGATATAGAAAAAGCTGATGATTGGTTTTCAAAATATGGAATGTTAGCAGCTTTTATTGGAAGAAACTTTCCCATTGTCAGAACCTTTATATCTCTTCCGATTGGTATGACAAGACAAAATTTTTTAAAATTCACTATATATACTACTTTAGGGAGTATTCCATGGACTTTTGCATTTGTTTATGTAGGTTATAAATTAGGTCAAAATTGGATTGTTTTAAAGAACTATGTATCAAAATTAAAAGTACCAATCAGAATTCTTCTTATTGTCTTAGTAGTAAGTTACTTTTATAAAAAAATTAAAGAAAATTATCAAAAAAGAAATAAAAAATGATAAAATTTAAAAAAATTGGTTACATATATGCTATATTTATGATATAATCACCTAGAGTTTTGTAGGAGAAGTGAAATTATGAAAAAAAGAAATGTAGCAATAATAGCCCATGTTGACCATGGTAAAACAACATTGGTAGATGAAATATTAAAGACATCTGGAATGTTTCGTGATAATGAGGATACTAGTAATGTAACAATGGATTCTAATCAAATAGAAAAGGAAAGAGGAATTACAATATTAGCTAAAACAACAGCAATCAACTATAAAGATTATCGTATTAATATTTTAGATACACCAGGACATGCTGATTTTGGTGGAGAAGTTGAAAGAATTATGAATATGGTTGATGGTGTTATCCTTGTAGTAGATGCATATGAGGGAACTATGCCTCAAACTAGATTTGTTTTAAAAAAGGCTCTAGAAGCAGGAGCAAAACCAATAGTTGTAATTAATAAAGTAGATAAACCAAGTGCAAGAAGTGAAGCAGTAGTTGATGAAGTATTAGATTTGTTCATAGAATTAGGAGCAAGTGATGATCAATTAGACTTTAAAGTAATTTATGCATCTGCTATAAATGGAACTTGTAGTTTGAATTCGGACACTAATACTCAAACTCCAGGTTTTGAAGAATTGTTAGACTTAATTATTGATGAAGTACCAGCACCAAAAGGAAGTAGTGATGCTAAGCTTCAATTTCAACCAGCATTACTAGACTATAATGAATTTGTTGGAAGAATTGGTATTGGTAGAGTACATAACGGTAAAATAAAAGTAGGACAAATGGTATCAGCTATTAGAATAGATGGAACAGTGAAAAATTTTAGAATCCAAAAATTATTTGGATATCTAGGAATGAAACGTTTAGAAATAGAAGAAGCAGAAGCAGGGGATATAGTTGCTGTTGCTGGGCTTGCTGATATTTCTGTTGGAGAAACTTTATGTGAAACAGGAGATAAAAATCCATTACCGTTACTTCATATAGATGAGCCAACATTACAGATGACTTTTGGAACTAACTCATCACCATTCGTTGGAAAAGAAGGTAAGTTCTTAACAGCAAGACAAATAGAGGACAGACTAAATAAAGAATTACAAAGAGATGTTAGTTTAAGGGTAGAACCATCAGACGGAGAAAGTTGGTTAGTTTCTGGACGTGGAGAACTTCATTTATCAATATTAATAGAAAATATGAGAAGAGAAGGATACGAGTTACAAGTATCCAAACCAGTTGTAATTATTAAAGAAATAGATGGCGTAAAAATGGAACCATATGAAGAACTACAGATAGAAACTCCAGAGGAAAGTGTTGGTAGTGTAATTGAACAATTAGGAACAAGGGGTGCAGTTATGGAAAATATGACTAACTTTGAGAATCTTGTTCGTTTAACTTATACAATTCCATCAAGAGGATTAATTGGTTTTACTACTGATTTCATGACAATGACCAAAGGATATGGAATAATTAATCATACGTTTAAAGAATATCGTCCATTTGAAAATATCAATATTGGTGAAAGAAAACTTGGTGTATTAGTATCAACTGAAACCGGAAAATCAGCAGCATATGCACTTGGTCAATTAGAAGACAGAGGTATTATGTTTATCGAGCCAGGAATAGATGTTTATGAGGGAATGATTGTTGGTGAATGTAATCGTGAAAATGATTTAGCCGTTAATGTGGTAAAAGGAAAACAACTAACAAACATGCGTGCTGCTAGTGCAGATAAGACTGTGGTATTAAAAAGACCTAGACCAATAAGCCTAGAATATGCATTAGATTACATCAACAGTGATGAGCTAATTGAAGTAACACCACTAGGAATTAGGTTAAGAAAAAAGATTTTAGATACTGAACAAAGAAAAAAATTTGATGCTAGAAAATAAAATATCAAAAAGTTAAATGTAATATTATATAATAGAAAACATGTATTTAACTTTTTTATTTTTTGTGTAGTTGTCAATGATGTGACACCTAAAAAGTGAAAAATAGAAAAGCGAT
>CANORV010000062.1 GCA_947569245.1 uncultured Mycoplasmatota bacterium
TTTTCACCAATTATTCATTTTTAAAACAGGGACATTTTTAAAAATTTTTCACACTATTTTGGTACTTTAAGTATTTGTCCAACACTTAATATATTACTAGTCAAGTTATTAATACGCTTTAAATCATCTACTGATATACCATATCTATTAGCAATAGAATACAAAGTATCTCCTCTTGTTACAATATAAGAAAGATAGTTACTATCAGAAATATTAGTTACAGGAATCTTTAAAATCTGTCCTATATTTAATACATTACTTGTTAAATTATTAAGTCTCCTTATCTCATCAACTGTCGTATTAAACATCCTAGCTATTGAATACAAAGTATCTCCACTTTTTACGGTATAGGTTCTGAAATCATTATCATTTATCAAGCCAGGAATCTTTAAAACCTGCCCTATACTTAATACATTACTTGTTAAATTATTAAGTGTTTTTATTTCATCAACTGTCGTATTAAACATCCTAGCTATTGAATACAAAGTATCTCCACCCTTTACGATATAAGTACTAAAATCATTATCATTTATCAAGCCAGGAATCTTTAAAACCTGCCCTATACTTAATACATTACTTGTTAAATTATTAAGTGTCTTTATCTCATCAACTGTTGTATTAAACATTCTAGCTATTGAATACAAAGTATCCCCACTCTTTACAATATAAGTCCTATTACCACTAACTTGATTTCCTGTCACACACTCATTTAAATTACCATATAACAAATCTATTAAATTCCAAGTTTGGTTATTAACAATTCCTGTAGTAGTTAAATCATTATTATATTGAAATCTTTTCACAGCATTTTCTGTTTCTAAGTCAAAAATAGAAGTAATTTCACCTGGGTAATATAAAAGTGCATTAAGTTTCATTTGTAACTCCTTAACGTACTGACCAGTTGATCCTAAACTAAGAATTGGATAATTACTATATAAAACAACAGCTACTTCTGTAAGCTCAAATAACATTTTCCACATTTCATCATTAACTACACCAGTTTCTTCCAAATTATACTGTCTTTGAAATACCCTAACACCTTCCTCAGTAGCAAGGCCAAAAACTCCTGTAATAGTTGCATTATAAAAACCTAGTATTTTTAATTTTTCTTGTAAAATTTTAACATTATCTGAAACACTATTAAGTTTTAACTCTTCTTCTAACAATGTATCACCTCGATAAATTATATTCATTTATTAGGAATATATTATATATAATATATTGAGGTGAATTATGGCAAAAGGATACTTAATAGTAAATGTATATAGTGATAACATTGCTAATCCTGTAAAAAATGCAACTGTTATTATTTCAAAAAATCAAAATATAATTACCACTACTACAACAAATGAAGATGGTTCAACTGAACCTATTGCATTAGAAACAGTAAATAAACAATTTTCAGAACAAGAACAATATGAAGTAAAACCATATGAAACTTACGACATCACAGTAACTGCAATTTCTCTTACTGAAACAACAGTTAATGGAGTCCAAATATTTGATGGAATAACTTCAATTCAAAATATCTATATGACTTCTATTGATGAAAATCAAGGTGAAGATATTACTAACTTACCATCTAATACATTATGGGATAATTATTCCCCAAGCGTAGAAAGTTTTGAAAAACCTAACACTAATGAAATAACTCCATACGTGTTACAACAAGTTGTTATCCCAGAAAATATCATTGTTCATGATGGAATTCCAACTAATTCTAAAGCCCCAGACTATACTGTACCTTTTATCGATTACATAAAAAATGTAGCAAGTAGTGAAATATATAGTACATGGCCAAAAGAAACAATAAAAGCCAATGTCCTTGCAATTATATCATTCACATTAAACAGAATATTTACAGAATGGTATAAAAGCAAAGGTTATGACTTTACCATTACATCAACTACAACATATGATCAAAAATATACTAGAAATGGAACCATATTTGAACCAATATCAAATATAGTAGATGACATATTTAATAATTACATAAGATATGGTTTTAAAACTGAACCACTTTTAGCTCACTACAAAAATTCAACAAATGAAGAAGGATACCTAAGTCAATGGGGATCAAAAGAATTAGGTGATAAAGGCTATAGTTCCATTGAAATATTAAGATATTATTATGGAAATGCTATAAACATATATGAAGCTAATGAAATTGAAGAATATCCTTTTTCGTTTACAAAAACACTCCAAGAAGGAGACTGCAGTATAGAGGTATATATTTTACAAAATGCACTAAATTATATAAGAGGTAGCTACCCAGGAATCCCTATAATTGAAAACCCAACTGGCTATTTTGATGAAGCTACTAAAAAAGCTGTTTTAAAATTTCAAAGTGTATTCTACATTTCTCAAACAGGAAGAGTAAACTATCAAACCTGGTACAGATTATCGTATATCTATACAGCAGTAAGTAAACTTACAAATAGTATTTATTCTTAGATAAAAAAACAATCTGAATATAAAAATTAGATTGTTTTTATTATGGTTAGTCTTTCTTCATCTTCTTCTGATAACTATTAGCACTTACACTATTAATTTGTTTTAAATAATATTGATATAATTCTTTTGGAATAGCTGACTCTGGAATATTAATAGAAGGAATTTTTTCAAACATTTCTTTCATTCTAACTACACCAATACGCTCTTGAGCATCCTGCATCATTGAAGGAGTCAAATCAGGATTTAAAAATAAATGTTCATACAAAAACTGATCTGGTGTATGAAATCCAAATTGTGAATTATCTCCAGCATAGTCAATAAAAAGATATGTAAAAGCATTTTCATCACCTAATTGATACTTAAAGAAATTAGGTAAATCCAAAACCTCTTTATTTTCTTTATAAAAATTTATCAAAGCTCTAATATCTCCATTATATGAAACTAAATTACAAACATTTAAAATATCCGTATTGACATCCAAATCTAACTCTTCAAATGAAAAATCTGCAAAATTATCAACAAAAAATTTTTCATCAAAACATTCTTTTAATAAATCATCAGAAATATTTTTATTATTAATAACATCTATAATAACATATTTCCAAATATTAAGCTTTATAATTAAATAGCTAGATTCTTTTAAATCTATCATTTTTATAGCATCCAAACTACTAAAACGATCAAAATGATTAATACCTCCTTCACAAATCTTTCGTAAGTCATACCATGCACTTCGTACTAATGATAATTTTTCATTTAACAAAGCAAGTGGCACACCATTTTCCACTTCAAAATATTTATTGAACAATTTATTACGTAGTTCATCTTTATCCATAACACATACCTCCATTTAAACATTTAGTAAATTATATACCAATATAAAGTTGTCTTCTTTAAATAATCACTATTATATTTATCAATTAAAAATCATTTACCTAATATAACATATCTATAAATCATTATTATCCAAAGACAATAAATTTTTTATATCTTTTTCGGTTAAACTTGAAATAATATTTTTATCTCTATCATCACCTTCAATTAATCTATCACTTAATACCTTTTTTTTCTTTTGAAGTTCCAAAATTCTCTCTTCAATAGTACCTTTACAAATTAATTTTATAACTTCAACAATATTCTTTTGACCAATTCTATGAGCTCTATCTGTAGCCTGATTTTCAACTTGTGGATTCCACCACAAATCTAAATGAATAACAACATCTGCACTCGTCAAGTTAAGACCTGTACCTCCAGCTTTTAACGTAATTAAAAAAACATTAGTATCATCATTATTAAATTTATCAACAAGCTCCATTCTTCTCTTAGAAGATACACTTCCATCGATAATATAAGTTGAAATATTATTATTTACAAATTCACTATTAACAATATCAAGTGCCGTCTTAAAACTAGTAAAAACTAAAATTTTATGTCCATTTTTAATAATATCTTTAACCAAAGAAACTAAATTTTCTATCTTTGAACTTCCACCATTATAATCTTCATACAAAATTGTAGGGTCAATACAAAGTTGTCTAAGTTTCGTAAGCAATTGTAATATTTTAAAATTACCCTTTTTAAATCCTTCTGTTTTAATAATTTCATCCATTTCTTTTCTAGTTTTTTCAAGCTGTGCAACATATAATTTTTTCTGAGAATTATTTAAATCTATAAAAATATTATTTTCAATTTTTTCAGGTAACTCTTTTACTACATCAAGTTTTCTTCTTCGAAGAATAAATGGTTGTATTTTTTTATTCAAGGTATCAAGTACTTTTAAATTATCATCATTTACATCTTTTATATTATACTTCTTCTGAAAATTAAGATTATTAGCTAAATAACCAGGCATAATAAAATCAAAAATACTCCATAATTCTAATACTGAATTTTCAATTGGTGTACCTGTAAGTGCAATCTTCGTATTTGAGTGAAGTTGCTTAACAATTCTAGTTATTTGTGAATTAATATTTTTTATATTTTGTGCTTCATCTATTGCAATAATTTCAAAATTCATATTCGAATACAATTCTTTATCTTGCCTTACAAGTCCATAAGTTGTAATAAAAACATTAACATCTATAGCATTTTCCAAGTCCTTTTTTCTCACGTTCTTATTTTCAGCAAATACCTTATACTTAATTTCACTACCAAATTTATCAAATTCATTTTTCCAATTATATACAAGAGATGTAGGTGCTACTATTAAAATTTTTGAATCTCTTTTCTCTTTTAACACCTCTTTAATAAAATAAATCAATTGAATAGATTTTCCAAGTCCCATCTCATCAGCTAAAATTCCACCAAATCCACATTTATAAATATTATAAAGCCATTTAACTCCAATTTCTTGATAGTCTCTTAGAATCTTTTTATCTTTTGCAGATAAATTAATATTACAATCCTTATAAGAGTTAAAACTATTAATTAATTCATCAAATAAATTATTTGTTTTTATTATATTATACTTTTCTTTCTTCATACTATCCAAATAAATTGCTCTGTATTTTGGAAGAACTCCACTACCATTTTGTAAGTCTCTAGTACTAATATCCATCTCATTTACTAAGGATTCTAATTGTTTTAAATCATCATTTTGGTTAAGATCTATAATATCTCCATTTTTTAAACGATAATATTTTTTCTTACTTTTCATTGTATCTAATATATTAACAATTTCATCATTTTTAATACTACCAAGATCAAATTCATACTTCATAATATTATCTTGTCCAATAATAAAACTAGAACGTACACTAGCATTTTTTAAAATGTTAGTATCTTTTATTTTCTGTGATGTAAAAACCTGATATTTTTTAGCAAGTTCAACAAGTTTTTCTTCTAAAAAATCACCAATAATGTCTATATCATCAATATATATTTTTTTGTTATCTACTATAAAACCATATTTTAATAAATCATCTATAACTTCTTTTTCTAAAACTTCATCCCTCACGATATTATTATTAGAATCAAAATAATTAATTTCAAATCCATCATATTTAAGTTTAAAATTGCAAAGTATAAGGCCTCTTTTTAAATCCAAATAAAGCAAAACATCAGGCTTCACACCAATGACAATTTTATCTTTTACTGACTCATCTAAAACAACCTCGTTTTTAACAATTGGTAAGACACCATTTATAAACATCTCTAAATCTTTTTCATTAAATATAAGTTCACTTATATTATTAGATAACATTTTTTGAATAAGTTGTGATGATTTTTCAGGAAGTTGATACAAAGATGAATCTTTTACGGCAAATCTAAAATTACTTGTCAAAAACTTAACATTATTAATAGCCAAAGATAATTTATAGCAATCTTTATCCTTAGATAACAACATAGATATTGGAACATCCTTCAAAAAATCAGTAATTGTCCCATAATCTACTATTATAAAAGGATTATGTTTTATTAATTCAAAAAACTCCTCGGCATTATCAATTGGTAAAAAAAACAATTGATAATTATAATAAGGATGTTTTTTTGAAAATTCTAGTAAATATTTAATAATATTTTCGTCATCTTTTGAAAAGAAATATTTTGATGGGTCATAAAGAAAATTTTTACCAAAATCAACAGTTTCATTTTCCGTAACATAAGCATCTAAAAAACGATTTAATTTAGAATTTAAACTATATAACTTATCTTCACCTATTTTAAATTTAACTTGAAATTCATCTCCATAATATTTATTAAAAAACTTAATCTCTATTTGTAATGTTAATTGCTTTTTTAACATCAGTTTTTTCTTTTCAGGTTTCTTATAAAATTCCTTTAAAATACCCTTAGTTACAAGTAATCCCCTTTCTAAAGGTGTAGTAACAAATATAACATCTTTATACTTTAACATACATGCCGCAATATGCTTACACATTCCCTTGTTAGAAAATTGAGGACAATTACATATAGCACCAAAAAATTCTCCTTTACGCTCACGAATTTTTACATCATAAATATCATACGTTCTTTCGGATTCTACATTGAATTTATGAATATTATATAAAGATTCCACCTGTTTTCCACAATATTTAATATACTCCGACATATAACCTCTTGCCCTTATAAATGAATCTCTTCCAACAATATTCATAATATCTTTATTATCTAACACCAGCATAAAAATTACTCCTTTAATAGCTAAATATTATACAAAATATTTCAATTAAAAACAAATATTTCTTACAATTTCTATACAAATATACAAATAATTATCTATTTAAGCTAATTTACCATCAATAATTTTAAAAACTGATACCTTCAAAATATTAATATAATTAGTCTTTTCAGAAATATTAGTTCTATAATAATAGAGTTTGTCATCTTTTATTTCATAAAATTCATCAGATTTTTCAATTACTTTATTATAAATCCTACTCTACTCACCAGATATAGGTGACAAATATCTAACTTTCAAACTTACAAAACCTTTTTTCTTAAATACATCAACATTATCTAAAAACATAGCAACAAATCGTGAAGTAAATACCTTATACTTATCCAATGAAAAAACTTCTGCATTTAACGTATCAATTATAGTTTGTTAAATAGCAAAAAAAAGCCAAGGTATTATTAAAAAAACACTTATTATTAAAAATATTTTATAATCATTTTCAAAAAGTTTAAACGCTCCCATAGATATAAATGTCGAAAATAATACAGATAACATTTGTATTAAACTTATTATTGCTGATATGATATGGTAATCTTTAAATCCCTGAATACAGAAAACACCATAGATAAAAAATAAAATAATACTTATAATTATAATTCCGTTTTTTGATTGATTTTTTGATTTCTTTATCGTATTTTGTTCCTTTTCTAAATTTTTTAACAATAAATCAACCTTTTTACTTTCACTTTGTTTTTCTTCCAATTTATACTTATGTTTTAACTCCATAATTTCCTTTTTTGCATTATGTTTTAAATCATATTTTTCCTTCCAATCTTTTTCATGGTTATCCAATACTTTTTTAGCAATCCCCTCTACATCACCCTCTGCTTCAATTCCTAATTTCTTTATGTTTAACTTCATTAAAAATCCTCCTACTACATTTACTTTTACAATTCATAAATTAATTATAGTATAGCATATTCTTTATGACATTTCTCAAGTATTATTACATTATCCCTTTTTTCTATATAAAAACTATACAATTTCTTGTATAGTTTGGTTCTATAATAAATAGTGTTGGTGAGTAAATCATCGACACTATTTTTAGTTAAT
>CANORV010000063.1 GCA_947569245.1 uncultured Mycoplasmatota bacterium
TTTCCCATATAAAAACCTCGTTTCTTTTTTGTCCAAGAAACGGGGTTCATATCATATAGTTAATTGCTCTTTTATTTTATTGTAGGTAATTTAGTTTTTATATGATTTGTGATATTATATATTTTATAGTGCTTTTTTGTTGGGAGGTTATATGGAATTTATTTTAGAACTTATTGCTGAAATTATTTTAGAAGGTAGTATATCTATTTCTTTAAATGAGAAACTTCCTAGAATTGTTAGATATCCGTTTTTAATTTTTGTAATTTTCTTTTTTTCTGTAGTAATATTTGGTATATTTTTATTAGGAATAATTTTAATTAAAAAAAATATTTTGATATCAATTCTATTTATGTTAGTATCTTTACTGCTTTTTGGTGGTGCAATTTATAAATTTAAGATATTAAAAAAATAAAGTATAAAGATAAAATTTATAAACTAAATTTTTAGAAATGGTTGTGATTTAATGGAGACAATTCTTGTTGTAGAAGATGACAAATATATTAATGAAATGCTTGAACAATTATTGAAATTAAATGGTTATAAAGTTGTATTGGCATATTCAGGTACTGAAGGATTACTTTTATATAAAGAAAATATTGATCTTGTTTTACTAGATCTTATGTTACCTGGTAAAAATGGAGAAGAAGTAATACAAGAAATGAAAAGTATGATTGATTTACCAATTATTGTAATGAGTGCAATAGGTGATATTGATAAAAAAATAGATTTATTTAAATTAGGTGCCGATGATTATGTTATAAAACCATTTTCTAATGATGAATTGTTGGCTAGAATAAATGTTCATTTAAGGAAAAATAAAGCAATTGTAAAAAGAACCAATATTTTAAAATATAAAGATATAGAAATTGATATAGATAAATATATGGTTACTTGTAATAATAAAATAGTTAATCTTACAAAATACGAATTTTTAATTCTTAAATGTTTGATGGAACATTCAGATAGAGTTGTTACTAAGAGTATACTATTTGACATTGTTTGGGGTGATTTTATATCAGCAGATGATAATACTCTCAATGTTCATATTAGTAAAATCAGAAATAAATTAAAGTTATGTAGTAATGGTAAAGATTATATAGAAACGATTTGGAGTGTCGGTTATAAAATGAAAAGTGAAAATTAAGCTTTTTTTAAGAATTGTGTTAAGATTTTCTTAATACTTTTTTTGTATAATAATATATAGGGAGGAATTTTATGAAAAACGTTGTATTAAGAACAAATAATTTAACTAAAAAATATAAAGACTTTGTAGCTTTAAATAATATCAATATAACAATTAATAAAGGAGATATTTATGGACTTATTGGTAAAAATGGAGCAGGAAAAACAACTTTAATGAAAGTCATTACTACTCTTACTAAAAAAACATCAGGAGAATTTTTGTTACTTGGAAAGACGGATGATGATTTAACTTTAATAAAGGGAAGAGTTGGCTGTCTTATTGAAAATGCATCTTTTTTTCCTAATTTAACAGCTTATGATAACTTAAAATATTATGCAATTCAAAAGGGTATCGTCGATGTGAATCAAATAGATGAGGTCTTGAATTTAGTTGAACTTTCAGATGAAAAACATAAAAAATTTAAAACTTTTTCTTTGGGAATGAAACAAAGACTTGGAATTGCTTATGCAATTTTAGATAATCCAGATTTTATTATTTTAGATGAACCGATTAATGGATTAGATCCTATTGGAATTAGTAATCTTAGGGATATTTTTAAAAGGCTTAATGAAGAAAAGAATATTACTATTTTGATTTCTAGTCATATTTTATCAGAATTGTATATGGTTGCTAATAGATTTTGTTTTTTAGAAAAGGGACGAGTTATTAAAGAACTAACTAAAAGTGAGCTTGATTTAGAATGTAGCAAGTGCTTAGTTATTAGAACTGATGATGTAAAAGCTGCTTGTGTTGTTTTAGAAAGAGATTTAAAAACCGATAATTATAAAGTTATTAGTGATAATGAAATAAGACTTTATGATTATTTAGAACATACTGATAAAGTTAATAAGGCTCTTATAAAAAAAGATATTAATGTTATGGGACTTTATGAGACAGGAATTACTTTAGAAGATTATTTTAAAGATTTAATTAAGGAGGTTAAGTGTAATGATTAATATGATAAAAGCCGATTTTTTTAGAATTTTAAAGGGCAAAGCAATATATATGATTTTTTTAGTAGTAATTATCTTGGGAATTGTTTCAGCTGTTGGAATTAGTGCTGGTCATATTGGTATTTCTACTTCTTCAAATATAGATGTTAATGATGCCGAGTTTATGAAAAAATTATCTGCTGCTAAAACTTTAAAAGACGTTAGAAATGTTATGAAAAGCGGTGGAGAGTTTCCACTTGATAAAGATGTAATAGGGCAAAATATCAATTTATATTATTTATTTATTGTAGTTGTAGTTATTATTTTATGTGTTGATTTTTCTAATAAGTCAATAAAAAATACTTTGTCATCTGCAATTACAAGAAAAAAATATTATTATTTTAAAACAATTACAATTTTTGCTATATGTACAGTTTTAGTATTATTTAATACTTATTTCTTTTATTTTTTAAATATTTTAATTAATGGAAAAGGTTTCTCTTCAAGTTTGTTAGATGTTACTAAGTTAACGATTATACAGCTTCCACTTATTTATGGCATAATAAGTCTACTTATATGTTTTGTATTTGTTTTAAAAAAGACTTCTCTTTTTAATGCTATTGCTATTCCTTTTATAATGGCTGTTCAACTTTTAGTTATTGGAATAACTAGTTTATTTAGATTAGATGCTTCGTGGTTTTATAATTATGAATTTCAATTTGCACTTTCTAAACTTTCTAGTAGTATAGACAGTTCATATATTATAAAATGTAGTTTACTTGGTTTGTTTTATATAGTATTATTTAATGTTATAGGGTATTATTCGTTTAAAAATACGGAAATAAAATAATTTTTGAAAGGATATGGTAGTATGGAAATAGTGATAATAATTTTACTTATTATTATACTTATATTTTCATGCTATCTTTTTTTTATAAAAAGAGAAATTGAAAATATTTCACTTAAGATTAAAGAAATTATTTATAGTGATAGTAATGAAAATCTTCATTTAAATATTCCTTTTTCTTCTCTTGGTGAATTAGTTAGAAGTGTGAATTTACTTGTTAAAGAGAAAAAAGTTGAAAGAATTAAATATGATAGAAGAGATAATAAAACTAAGAAGTTGATGAGAAATATTTCACATGATTTAAGAACACCTTTAACATCGGCTTTGGGATATGTAGATATTTTAATTAATACTGAGTCAAATAATGATATAAATACTTATCAGTTAAAGATAATTGAAAATAGACTTTTAAGATTGGAAGAATTAATAAACTCATTTTTCACTTTTTCTAAAATTTTTTCAGATGATAATAGTAATTTAGCAAATGAAGAGATAAATATTATTTCTGTTTTAGAGGAGGCAATTGTTCATTATTATGATGATTATAAAAATGGCAATAGAAAAATTATTTTGGATAATAATATAAAAAAATATAAAATGTTTTCAAATAAGGAAATGCTTATTTGTGTTTTTGATAATTTGATTGGTAATGCTTATAAACATAGTACTGGTGATTTAACAGTTTTAGTAGAAAGTGGTAAATGTTTTAGAATAACATTTTCAAATGAACTTTTATCTGATGAATTAGATGTATCTGGTATTTTTGATGAATTTTATACATTAGATATTTCAAGAACAAAGGGAAATGCTGGACTTGGCTTAGCAATATCTAAAGAGTTTATAGAAAAACTTGGTGGGACAATTTATGCAAGAAAAACTAATAATATGTTAGATATTGTAGTAGAATTTGATTAAATTATTTAATAATAAAAATAGTAGTTAATAATGTTTTTTTAAATTGAAGTAGCTATAAAATTTAAAATGATAAGTTTTTTTGATACAATAACGATTTAAAAAAGAAAAAATTAGGATAAATTACGACAAAAATAGCATTTTTTCTTTCATTTTTTTCATACTAAATATGAGGTGATGAAACTTGAAAAAAAATTTGATGCTATTTATTTTTACTGTTTTATTATTGTTTTTTATTAGTAGTAATACGTTTTCATTAAATGTAAAAAATAATGTAAGAAAAGTATCAACGTCTATGATATTAGAAAAAAATAATTATTATATTGATGTTAGTGATAGTTCTTTTACAACTAAAAACGTTTCTTCTAAGTTAGATAATATTACTATTTTAAAAGTATATCCTGATGTTGCATTATCTATTCAAGATGAAAAAATTATTAATAAATTGAGTAATTTAAATTTTTTTGATATGGAAAATTATATTAATAATTACGTTAAATATCTTAAAAAATTTGGATTTTATGATGATGCTGAAAGAGCTTTAGTATATGGTATTAAAATAAATTGTCTTAAAATAGATGCAACAAAAGATGATATAAATAACATTCTTTTAAAATTTCCTAAAGTTAAACTTGTGAAGAAAAATAAATTTTAAAAAGACTTTATTGATGTTGGTTTTCATGTTATAATTTATGTTAGATAATTGTGCATTAAAATAGGAGGTCTGTATTATGGAAAATGATGATTTATCCCGCTTTGAAAAGGTACTTGATGATAAGAATTCTTCTTCATCTAAATTTTTTATGCCAGATAATTTTTATGATGAAAAAGCAGATGCCATGCGTGATTCTTCTATAAATAGTAGACCATATGTTGGGGATCCAGCACTTAAACCAAAAGAGTTTGAAAGTGTTAGTATTAATGGTAATAATGTAGATGATAAAAAGGATAATGATACTAGTCAAAGTAGTAATAGTATTTTTGATAATTTGTTTAAATCAAATAATAACTTAGATGAAAATAATAATATATTGAAAAGTAATAATATATCAAATGATAATAATCAAGTTTCTGATTTATCAAAATTACTTAATCCGCAATTTATAGAAAGTAATGAAAATAAATCAGTTAATAATTCTAATTTTACAGGTTTTGATTTTAGTGATAGTGGTGATGATTCTTTTAAAAGAAATTTAAACACAGATACAGAAAATTTTTTTGGTAACAGTAAAAGTATGGAAGTTGATAATAATTCTTTATCGGAACCATCACTTGTTTCGTTACCAAATAATAATTCTATAAACAATGAAAGTGATGAAACCAGAGATGTTTCTTCAGATTTTGCTTCTATTTATGATAATAGCCAAAAGCAAAACGATTCAGATATCAATATGGTATTAAATAATGTTTATGGGGTAAAGTATAGTACAGATGAGTCTTTAGAAAGACATGAATTATATGATGATTTGAAACCTGTTAAGTTAGATGGTAAAAGTAAAAACGATGTTCATATGAAACCACTTGATTCTAATTTTACCAAAGATGGTGAAGTTAATCATGTTGATAAAACGTTATCTTCTCATAAAGAATTTTCAAAAATTGATTTGTCTAAAGATGATGAATTGATAGATAATTCTTCTGATGATATTAAAACAACAGTTAATTTTTCTTATCATAATCAGTGGGCTGATATTCCTAAAACTAAATATAAGGTAAGCAGTTCTAGGTCGTTTTCTGATGGTAATTTGAATGAGACAATAAAAGATAATAGTAATGTTAATAATTTTAGTAATAATAGCAAACAAATAAGTAGTAATAAGGATAAAATAGTAGAAAATTTAGCATTTACTAAAGAAGATGAATTGAATGTAGAAAAAACAAATTTAGATATTGATAACAATACTAAAAATAATGTTCAGGCATGGATTAATAAAATTTTAAAGATAGATAGTGATAGTAAGGTAAAAATAAATCCTGATGGAAGTAGTGTTAATAATGATGCTAACATAAGTGTTAGTGATAATTCATATGATGGTGATGGAATTGATTCTATGGTTTCATCTGAGGGTAGTGATAATTCTAATATTTTGATGGATGATATTACTAAGTTTAGTCAAAAGGAAGTTGATTATGATTTTTCAGTTAAGGATTTACCAGTTCATAAATCTGATCTTCTAGAAAAATTAACTGAAAAAGCAATTAATGAGAACAAAATTAGTATTTTAGCCCGTTATGGAGAAGACTTTTGTAATAAGGATTATGTTACTAATCCAGCTATCGGAAGAAGTAATGAAATTAGGCAATTGATTTTAATTCTTCTTACTCCTGAAAAATCTGGTATTTTAGTTGGAAAGCCTGGTATTGGTAAAACTTCAATTGCTGAAGGTCTTGCTTATCAACTTCAAAGAGATAATGTTCCTGATACTTTAAAAGGCTATACTATTGTCAATGTGAAAACAGCTTCTCTTTTAGGAACCTTACCTAGCGGGGAAACGCGTTTACAGACATTAGTAGATGAGCTTAAAACACTTGATAAGGTAATTTTGTTTATAGATGAAATTCATATGCTTATTGGTGCTACTAATGAATCTGCTTTAGATTTTGCTAATATGTTTAAGGAAGGATTAGGTCGTGGAAAGATTAAAGTGATAGGTGCTACTACTACTGAGGAATATGAAAGGTATATTTTACGTGATAAGGCTTTTGTAAGACGTTTTCAAAAAGTTGAAGTTTTGGAGCCTAGTAGGGAACATACAATTAGAATTCTTATGGGAACCTTGCCAAAAATAGAAAAAAATACCGGTGCAAAACTTAAGTATGATAGTATAATTCAAGGACGTATTATGGGATTTATTGTTGATATAACTAGTGAATATAAAAGAATATATGGTATTGGTTCTAGATATCCTGATATATGTTTGACTTTATTATCACAAGCTTTTTCACAGGCTGTCTTTGAGAATAGGAAGGAAGTTACTATTTTTGATATAAGAAATGCTATTTCTAATAGTAAGAATATTTATCCAGATGTTATAAAGAAGGAACTTGTAAATTTTGATAAAATGTTTGTTAATGTTATTAGAGAGGAGCAAGGTCTTCCACCACTTGATGATAATTCAAATAAATAGTAAAAAAGGGTTCTTTGTCAAGTAGTGTTGGTGAAGCCAAAAACTGATGATAAATGAATT
>CANORV010000064.1 GCA_947569245.1 uncultured Mycoplasmatota bacterium
TACTTTAATAATTTCCTTTTCTTTTATCTGTGAGAATTTAGTTTACAACTCAACGATATTTTCATATTAAAGCACTTGTCTAATAATAAAATACCAGTATAATAGTAATAAAAAGGAAGTTGATATTATGTTATGTAACCTTTGTGAAAGAAGATGTAACATTGATAGAGATAAAACCAAAGGCATCTGTTGTTCAAGTAACACCCTAAAAGTAGCTAGTGCTATCATCTATTACTATGAAGAACCATGTATTTCAGGAAACTGTGGTAGTGGTACAATATTCTTTAGTGGTTGCAACCTTAAATGCGTATTTTGTCAAAATAGAGAAATAAGCTTTGGTAGAAAAGGAAAAGAAATAACCATACAAAGACTTGCTGAAATAATGTTATCCTTACAAGAAAAAGGTGCCCTAAATATTAACCTAGTTACTCCTACACATTATATAAATCAAATTAAAGAAAGCCTAATTATTGCCAAAAATAAAGGATTAAAAATACCAATAGTTTATAACACTAGTTCATATGAAACAGTTGAATCATTAAAACTATTAGAAGGTTTAATAGATATTTATTTGCCAGATTTAAAATATTATAATGACCTCTATGCCATGAAATATTCAAATGTTTCCAATTATTTTTCTAAAGCAACACTAGCCATTTCTGAAATGTATAGACAGGTTGGAAAACCAATATTCGATAGAGATGGCATTATGAAAAGAGGTATTATTGTTAGACATTTAATGCTTCCAGACTTAGAAGAAGATACTAAACAAATATTAAAATATTTATATAGTACTTACCATGATAATATTTATATAAGTATTATGAACCAGTACACTCCAATTAAAACCTTTAAAAGTAAAAAATTCGAAAATTTAAACAAAAAAATTGATGAATCAACATACAATGATATCATCAACTATGCCCTAGATTTAGGAATTAAAAAAGCCTTTATTCAAGAAGGAGAAACTCAAAGTGAAAGTTTTATTCCAAATTTTGATAATGAAGGAGTTTAATTAATACTTAAAGAATCTCTATATTTAGAAACAATTGTTTCAATTATTAAACAACTAAGTGATAAAATAATACTTAAAACTTCTCTTCTAGCTAAATAATCAATTGCAAAAAGCATTGTTAAAAGACCTAAAATAATAATAACTATTCTTAAAATTTTACGCTTCTTATAACGTTTTTCTTTTTCTTCATTAGTTAACATTATCTTATCTCATCCCATTCTTTTTCTTTAAAACCAATATAAATATTATCACAAGTTAATAAAAGTGGTCTTTTTACTAGCATACCATTTGTAGCAAGTAACTTAAGTTTTTCATCATCAGAAATGGTTAATAACTTATCCTTTAATCCCATTTCTCTATAAAGAATTCCACTAGTATTAAATAACCTTTTAATATCTACTTTATACTCTTCTACCCATTTTTTTAATTCATCATAAGTTGGATTATGAGTCTTTATACATCTTACATTATAACTTATCCCTTTCCTATCTAAATATTCTTTTGCCCTTTTACAAGTTGAACATTTTTCATACCATATAAATAAATTCATTCTTTTACACCATCCCATCTATAATGACCTGTAACACCTCTTGTCAATGACCAATATTCTAAAGCATTTTCCTCACGTCTACTTTGACCAGCATTATGGATTAACCAAGGAATACCAAAAGCATTTCTCCTATCAGAAATAATTCCTATATGTGTATAACCACTACCAAAAACAACAATATCACCTGGCATCCACTCATCTATTTGTTTTATATCATTAGTTAAAACAGTTGCATATCTATCAAAGAAAACTTTTAAATTTTTAACTCTTCTAAAATCAATATTACTATCTCTTCTCTTCACATTTGGATACTTTTCTATATTATTTTTTATATCCTCATCAATCAATTCACGTAAATTATAGCCAGCTTCCTTAAAAGCCCTCCATATAACATCCGCACATACACCAATATCATCAGGTGGATAACCAGTATCAAAATATCTACTATCATATCTAGGCTTATTAGAAGCATCTTTTCTTGCACCAAGTAAAATATCAGTATAATCATCAACACCATCATTATCATAATCAATACTACTTTTAATTTCTTTAATACCAAACTTACTTGCCTCATAATAAGTATTGTTATAATACCAAAATAATGACACACTACAAATTAAATAAATAGATAAACATAAAATATTAAAATACCAAAAGTATTTCTTCCTTATTTTATGCCTAAAAATAATCATACCCAAAATACTTCCAAAGAATCCACCTATAAAAGATAAGGTCAATAATAATGATTCTTTTATTCGTCTTCTTTTACAAAGGGCAAAAAACTTATCAATTCCATAAACAAAAAAAGAAAAAAGATTAATAATAAGAAAATAAATTACTATCTTCATCATTTCTATTCTTCCTTCATATCAATAACTTTTATATTTTTATTTTCCTTATAAGAATCTTTAAAAACATCATCCATAACCTTTACTTCTTGCCTAATTACACAATAATTAACTATATCCAAAGCAGCATAAATTGTTATAACAATTCCAGTAACTCTCATTATTGTTTTAGCACCTTCAAAAGGATTTACAATAAATAAAATACCACAAAAAATAGTAACAATAGCAATTATTAAAGTACCATACCATTTACTTGCCTTATATTGCTTCAAATCAATTGCATATTGTAACTTAACACAACCTCCAATACAGAAAAATATCCCTAAAATAAATGGTAAAACTTTAATAACAGCCTGTGGATTTAATATTAATACACACCCAGCTACTAAACTAACTATTCCATAAGTTAATGTAAAAATACCACCATTTTCTTTATTCTTAAAATAACTAAATACCCCACCAAGTCCTGCTACAATAATAAAAACACCAATAATATTAGCAATTATTTCAAGAGTTGTATCCGGTTTTACTATAATAAATATCCCAAGTGCTAAAAAAGCAATTGATGTTAGTAGTGACATACCAAACATTATTCTCATTACATTTCTAAATGACTTCATTACCTCATCTCCTATATCTATGATTATATTACATAAATCACTATTTGTAAATTTACTTTACAAGTAAGTTAAAACTATTTGAAACATTTGATGTAAACTTATACTTCTTTTTAGTTATTGGATGAATAAATTCCAATTTTGTAGCATGAAGCATTAATCTTTTACACGGATCTTCTTTAGCCTTATATTTCTTATCTCCAACAATTGGCTTTCCTAATTCTTTCATAGCAACTCTTATTTGATTTTTTCTTCCTGTTTCAATATTAATATTTACTAAAGAATACTTATCATTATGTTTTATAACATTATAGTTAGTTATAGCAAGTTTTCCAAGATTCTGATTTTTTGTTTTATAGACTTGTCCTTCTTTATTTTCTGTTAGATACATTTCTATCTTTCCACTTTTTTCTAAAAAAACTCCTTCGACAACTGCTTGATATTCTCTTAATGTAACTATTTCGTTCCATCTATCTTGAAGTGCCTGCTTTATCTTTTCATTTTTAGCAAACAAAACAATTCCTGATGTTTCCTTATCCAATCTATGTACTATAAATATCTTATTATTTTTATTAACTTCTTTAACATAATTATAAACATAATGAAATAAAGTTCTAACCTTTTCTTTATTTGTTGCAACTGTAAGAAGTCCTGCCTTTTTATTTATAACTAAAAATTCATCATCTTCATACAATACTTCAATATTTTTAATATTAGGCATCCTCTTTTTAGTAATTTCCACATTATCATTTTTTCTAAGCAAATAATTATATTGTGTTACTATTTTTCCATTTACTAAAACATTTTGATACTTTAGCAAAGATTTTATTTTATTTTTAGAATAATCTGTAACATTATTTAAATACCTAAAAAGTTCTATTTGTTGTTCTACTTTAAATTTCATTTTTCTACCTCGTTATCTTATTTTCCTTATGTTCTATTTTATCCCACATAATTTCCTTTGTAAATAAAGCTTTTAAAGCACATAATACATATGTCATTAGAAAAAAAGGATTAAATAAAACTGCTTTTATCTTCATATCTTTTTTAAGATTTAATTTGCTTCCCTCTAATTTTAACATATAACAAGTAAAAAGCATAATAAGAAAATAAATAAATACAAAAATGCATAATAAATTTAAGACTGTCTCAAAAAATAAATTATTATTAAATAACAAATTTACAAATAATAAAATAATATTAAGAACTAGTCCAATTACTATAATTATATAAGGAATAACCCCTACAACTTTAGAATAAACTGAACCATAATTTTTTATAGTTTTTCTCTCTTTTTTCTTTTTTCTTAATTCTTTTATATATAATTTTCTTGCCTCAAAATACCCTCTTATCCATCTAACTCTTTGTTTAAAAGATTGCTTAAAGGTAACAGGTTGTTCATCATAAAAACAAGCATCAACATTATAAAAACTATTCATCTCATTAACAACTGAGTAAAGTGTAAGTTCATAATCTTCAGTCAAAGAATGAAATGGATACCCACCCCATTTTTCTATAAATTTCCCCCTTATAAAAAATCCTGTACCAGATATCGTAATATTACCACTAGTTCTATTACTAAGAATATTTCCTACTGTATTTATCATTGAAAAAGTCAAAGTTGAACTAGCTGCAACAACATTAACATTACCATTCTTAGTATTTCTATAACCAGTTACTATATCATAACCTTCCTTATAACTTTTGTTCATCTCATAAAAGAAATTTCTATCTAATATATTATCAGCATCTATAATAAAATAACAATCATACTTTTTCTTAGAGGAAAGAATTTTTTTTATTGCTTCATCCAAGGCATAACCTTTTCTTCTAAGATTAAGATTTTCTCTAACTATTACACTAATTCCATACTCTTTAGCATATGAAACTGTTTTATCAGCTTTACTTTCAACAATTACATATACATCTTCCATATTTGGCTTCATTGTTTGATTTTTAATACTCTCAAATAATCCTCTAATTATTAAACTTTCATCCCTAGCAGGAATCAAACATGCAAAATGCATATCTTTATCTTCTTTTTTTATTGGCTTATTAGAATTATCACTAGATTTTCTAAGAACAATTAAAAGACTAATAAAACCAATAATTACTATAAAAAAACAAATACTATCTACAATAAAAATACTTTTCATTTATTATTACTCTCTTTCATATTGTTAAAAACAGCCTCTACTCTAGAATAAGGGAAATGTTTATCTAAAAATTCCCCAAAAAAAGTAAACGGTTCCACTTTATTTTTTCTTAAACTTTGCCTAATCAAAGCTGACCATGATATAAAAATATTTAAAAACATCAAAATACATGCCAAAATTGTTATTAACTTAGCTGGTTTATAAGAAAAGCTCTCAATAAAATTTGAAAAATGGGGATAAACAAAATGAATTAAAAAAGCACCTAAGATTCCCCAACCAATCATAATAGGAATCGTTGTTCTACCATTTATATTCAAAAATTGATTACTATAATCCCAAGATGTCGTTTTTAAAAATAATTCTTGCAAATAACTAATTAAATACTCAAAAAAACCTCCTAATAACATTGCATAAACAAACGTTTTAAAAACGCATCTTTTATTTCTGCCCAAAATCAAAACTATAATAACAGCACCTATTCCATAAATTGGACTAAAAGGTCCAAAAAAGACACCTCTTCTAACTAAATATGTAAATTTTTTAGTTTTTACATATGTTTTAACTACATTTAATATTTCTTCATAATAAGCACCAATACAACTTGCAAACATAAAAAGCCAAAATAACTTGTCAAAACAAAACCCTTTAGCAAATATTTTATTAACCCCTCTGAAATTTACTACTAACTTCAATACAACTCACCTATTATATATTATACAAAATTTTTAAAATAAATCAATTTTATTATTCACTTGGTGTAGTTTATTAGTACAATCGTCCAATAAAATTAGAAAACTAATTTTACTTTTTATTATATAACCACATCAAACTAAAACCAAGTTAGTATTTTTTTTTGCAAAATAATAATATAAATAGCAAATAAATATTTCTTTCATCAGGTTCACATATTAAACTATACATGATATAATTATCAAAGGAGGAAATAGAATATGAAAAAACATTTAAAACTAATTACTTTAGTTCTTATCATATGTCTTTGTTTAACAGGTTGTAAAAACAAAGAAGAAAAGAAGGAAAATTATTTATCAGGAAAGCACAATATTGAAATAGAATTAAGAGATTATGGAATTATAAAAGTAGAGCTTGATGCTGATGTTGCACCTATTACTGTTACTAATTTTATAAATTTAATAAATGATGGTTTTTATAATGGTCTAACTTTTCATCGTATAATTAATGGATTTATGATGCAAGGTGGTGACCCACTAGGTGATGGCAATGGTGGATCCGGTAAAGAAATAAAAGGTGAATTTGAAGAAAATGGTGTTAAAAATTCAATTTCTCATGTTCGTGGTGTTATTTCCATGGCTAGAAGTTCTTTACCAAACAGTGCTAGTAGTCAATTTTTTATCGTTCATCAAGATTCTAAATTTTTAGATGGAAAATATGCTGCTTTTGGCAAAGTAACTGATGGTATGAGTATCGTTGATAAAATTTGTGAAAAAACGAAAGTAGAAGATGATGATGGAACAGTATTAAAAGAAAATCAACCAATTATTTCTAAAATAACTGTTATAAACTAAAAAAATATTTTCATTATAAAAATAGATTTCAAACCCTAAAAAAGTAGTATGTTCATAGTTGAACAGGTTCTATAATAAATAGTGTTGGTGAGTAAAATCACTGACACTATTTTTAGTTA
>CANORV010000065.1 GCA_947569245.1 uncultured Mycoplasmatota bacterium
TTTCTAATAACTCTTTTATAATTATCTTTTAATACTTCAACATTATCTGTTATTATTTCTCGCTCTAAATTATTTGTTTCTTTAAACATTTCTTGAACTTCATAATTAGTAACTTTCTTTAGTTTTTCTATTGGTATATGTTCATTTTCTTCTTTATTTCCACGTTCTAAATCAAATCCTGACCTAATCATATATGAATAAAAATTATCTTGTAAAATCTTATAACTATTTTTACCTTTCCAAAACTCTGAACAAGAGATTTTATCTATTACTTTTCCACTTTTTGAATCTGTTTTGTGGACAACTGGCATAAAAACTATATGTAAATGTGGTGTGCTTTCGTCATTATGAATTTTTGCAGAAAGTATGTACTTTTCTCCTAAATTTTTATAATTCTTAACAAATTCAAAAGCAGTTTTAAAATATCTTTTTGTTTCTTCTTCACCAATATTCTCAAAGAATTCTTTATCAGAAGTAATGATATATTCACAAGCTACATTACTATTTTTCTTAATCCACCCATGTAAATTATTTTCTTCTTTTATTTTTCTAAATGCTTTACTATATGGCATATTACAATTCTTTAAAGAATAATTATTTATTGCTTTTTCTTTAGTAATATCTTTATTTGAATAATTGGTATTTTTTCTTTCATTATGTCTATAAATTCCGTTTAAATTATTTATAGTGTACTTTGCATTTCGTATAATAGCATAGCTCACACTTTAAAAACCTACCTTTCTTTACTATTGGATTTATAATATCTTGTTACCATAGCAATAGATTCTTGTATTGAGTTTTCTAATACTTCGCCTAAAGGGGTGTCAACATTTAACCAATCGTGATAGAATTCACTTAAAATATCTTTTTGCTTTAATAAAGCACTAACTTCTAAAGGGTATAATTCCATACTTTTTAAGCTATCTTTTATTTCTTCCTTTACAGTTATTTCATAAGCACTATTTAATATCTCTTGATGGGATTTTGTTTTGGCATTTTCACAAAAACTTGTAAACTCATTATCTAGTTTTTCATCTAAACTGTTCTTTTCTTCTAATTGCCTTATATCTAATTTGATAATACTATTATATCTTTTATCTATTGTTTCTCCATTTTTCCATTTTTGGATTAGCTCAATTTCTCGTTTGGGTAAACTAATTGTTCCTTCTTCATTTGCTTTTAATAATTTATCTAAATCTTGTATAGATATGTTATTACTCATATTTTTATTTTTCCTTTCATTCTATAAGTAAGCCTTCGTAGGTCTACTTATGTTATATTACTTATTATTCAGCCTAATTACTCGTTAGCATTTTCATGCTCTAACATACTAGAGAAACAAAGTTTCTCTGTATGATTAAGGGAACAAACTTCCCTTAATAAACCCGTTTCAAGATTATTTAAAATTATTTAAAAATCTTGATTTAGGAAACCTCTGTCGGTTTCCCAAACCCTTCCACTATATTTATAAAATTGATTAAATATAATTTAAACAATTTTATAAATTTATCTTTCTTCGTGCATTTCATAAAAGTTGGTATTTTTTCCTTTACATATTCCATCTATAAAAGCCTCAATTTCATTCCAAGTTTTAAAGCAACTTTTATTATCAACAGAATACCAATCTTTATTATTATTGTTCTTATCAACAATAACTATTGCTTTGTTATAAGTATAATCACTTGAGATTGTAAGTAATTTTAACTTTTTGTCACTATCTGACAACATACATTCATTTAAACCATTTATACGTTGTTTTATCTCTGATTTGTTCATATTTATATTTCTCCTTTTTCTTCTTTATTTAATTCTTGTTCTATTTTTTGCAAACATTCCAAATTTTCTAAATATTCAGCAACTGGAATTGTTCCTTTTAAAACAGCATTTCCCACCATTGAATATAGCTCTTGTATTTTTTTCTTCTTTTCAATAATAGAATCATCTTTATTATTAGATATTAATTGCTGTTTAATTGTAATAGCATTTAATTTGTTTAAAAATACTATTTCTTTACTTATACTATTGTTATTTTCTTCTAAAAATGGTTGAAGTGGTTGTATAATTGAATTATTCATATAATACTTATTAACTTTGTCTAATTCTTCTAATTTAAATCTATTAAAGATAGATGTATATGTATCTAATGTTACTGATATATTTTTATGACCCATTAGTCTTTGGGTAACAACTGGAAGTATTCCAGCCTCAATACAACGAGTTCCATATGTATGACGTAAGCAATGTGTAGTTATATCTGGTAATCCAAGCTTTCTAGATATATTTTTTAATTGATAATTGACATGATTTGGTCTTACGTAATTACCATTAGTATATAAAAATAGCTGTTTATCTCTATTATCTTCTGCTAGTATCATTTGATTTATTATCTCATTTTTTATAAAAGATGGAATAGGCACTTCTCTAATACCAGAATAAGTTTTAGTAGTATCTCCCATAACTACTTTTTTGTCTTTGTCTAATGTTAGAGTTTTGTTCACAGATATTAAATTCTTATGTAAGTCTATGTCAGTACTTCTTAATGCCAATATTTCTCCTATACGTAATCCTAAATACATTTCTATTAAATAGGCTACTTTGTAAGGTTCATTTTCTCCGGGTATACTCATTAAATAGCTAGTTAATTTTTGTTGTTCTTCAATCTCTAGTGCTTTAACTTCTTTTTTTTGTTTTGTACTTTTAGGACGTCTAACATCAAACATTGGATTTCTTGTTATATACCCTTTATTAAATGCTATATTGAAAGCTTGAGAAAATTGTTCTGTTACTTTCTTTATTGTAGAGTCACTATAATCTTTTAAAGAATTCAAATAATTTGTTATATCATTACTAGTTATATCCATAATATTTTGTTTTGATATTGGGCTTTCTTCAATTTGCCTTATTGTTTCCATTATTCTTGTATAAGTCCTTGCTTTAATTAAATTTAATTCCAGTTTTTGTTCAGCATTTTCTCTCATAAGTTGGTTTAGTAGTATTCCATTATTTTTAATAAATAAATCATTTCCCCTTTGATATTGAATACTTGTTCTAAAATCATTTGCTTCTTTTTCGGTATCAAAAGACTTCGTTCTTCTTATTTCTTCAAGAGTATTCGTGTCATAAATATAATAAATACATCTCCATTTTTTACGTTCTTTATCATAATAGACACTTCCACTTTTTTCTTTATTACTTATAATGACCACCACCTAAATACGTTTACTCATTTTCCATATTAAATAGGAAAGTAACATTACTTGATTAGATTTACCAATATTTATTGAAGGGAAGTCATCTCTTTTAAAAGTTTTATAAGCTATGGTTTCACATATATTTAAATCTCTCATTACATCTTTAACACCAAGCATTCTAAAAGGGTGCTTGACACGTCTTATAGTATCTATTGCCATTCTTTGTTCAGGTGTTAAAGTTTCTTTTGTTTCAATTATAATATTTTTCATTTCTGTATTTTGTATTTCATCTATAATTTTATTATTTAAATCATTTAATTCTTCCATTTTATTTACCTCTTAAAATTAATCTATATTATTTTGTATGTATTTTAAAATGACTGTTTGAATACCTAAAATCATTCTCAAAACATCTTCATCTTGATTTTTAAAATTATTTTCATAATCATCTAAAGTTTTATCTTTAGTAATATTTTTTAAAAATTTGGTATCAATAGATAATTTTTTTAACTTTTCTGTATTGTTATCATAATGAAAGCTTGCATTTTTAAGAAATTCTGCATATTTTATAGATTGTTCTTTAGAAAGACTTTTAAATTTTTCAAATTCTTTACAAACTATAATAATGTTGCCTCGTATAGTTTCTCCAATACTTAAAAATTTTGTTGTAATGTAGATATTAGGTTTTAGATTTTCTCTAATTTTTTTGCATACAATTACTACATCATCATAGGGAATTAGCTCGATTTCTCCGACCAAGCATTTTTTCAAATTCGTTTACATTATTTTTTATTTTCTGTAATTTTAAATTTTTGCCAACTTCTTGATATATGATAATAATTTCATCATTCATCAAACCCATCACTTCCATTATTAGAATTTACCAAATATGATTGATACACAAGATCATCTAAATATTTTCTATTCTTTGTGTCATCTAAACTTATGACATCTTTAGTAAATAAGTTATCAATGTTTTTAATTTTTTTCATTTTTTCTTTGGTAATAGGTTTTAATATTTTTTTCATTTTTAAATCTCCTAAAATATATTTAGGTTACCGGTAGCCTAGACAGGCTTAAGCTTGATTTAATGATACAATGATTTATGCTTTCAAAACGCAAAAAACTAAAAATTCCAAAAAATACACTAAAATTCCTAAAAAAACTGAAAAATACACTTTCAAAAAAATCTGAAAGTGTATTAAAATCAATATTTTATAAAGTTTTTAAATTCAATTTACGTATAATATTATAAAAAAGAAAAAAGCTTTAAATTTTAGTTATAATCTATAATTCAAAGCTTTTGTAATATCTATGTTATTGTTCAAAATCTTCCTTATTTTCAACATCAACATACCAAATATTTATTTTTTCCATTTCTTCAAATTCTCTAGTTGTTATTTTTAATTCTTCAAGCATTTCATCTGTAAAATCTAAATCAGTTTTTGATATAAAGCATTTTCTGCAACTAGGCTCATACTTTCCATTAGTACAAAATAAAACACCTCTCATTAATCTATCAATACTGTTAGCTATGTTTATATTTATTTGAGTGCATTCTAATCTTGGACTTGTAGGCTTATAATTATTGAATTTTAAAAATGCCATAAAATTATCAGTTTCAATATGTCCAATCATATATATTTTATTTGTTTTATAATCTACAAAATGTAATTCACAATAATTTTGTTTTGGAATTATATTTATTTTAAATTTACATTTATCAAACTTTTTACTTGTAGGGTAGTAACCATTATAATAAATATATAAGGTATTAACTCCAAAAGGATTTATGCTTTCTTCATTATTTCTAATTTTATAAGAAGAATTAAATAATTCACATTCACTAATTTCTAATTCATTACATAGTAAAAATATTTGTTCAGCATCTGGAATAAGTCGACCACTTTCAAATCTAGCAATAGTTGATGAATTTTTACCAATAGCCATTGCAAGATTTTCTTGACTTAAGCCTTTTTCTTTTCTAAACTTCTTTAATCTCTCTGCAAATTCTTTTCTATTAAATTCAGCCATATTATCACTTCCTTTAATAAACATATACACTATTAATTATACCATTTTTTAACTATTATTTCAACTTCAAAAGTCTGTAATGTATTGAGGTATCAATAGTTAGATTGAAATTTGTGTAAAAATATGCTATAATAAATATAACTTTATAGTAAAAAGAATGGCTTTGAAATCTTAATAATCAATCCATTCCACAAGCGTAATGCTTGATGTTCAATTATAACATTCAGGCATTGCGATTGCCTGGATTTTTTATATACGAGATTTTAGTTTTATTGCTTATTTTCACGTATTAAATATATATTGAATTTTTACATAGAGAATTTTTATACGGGAGAATACGCAATGGAAGAATTTGTTTATTGTGGTGGACGGTTGCCCTGGTGGTTACCCTATACCAGCTCAGGTAAAATAGCCATTCGGCTTTTGGGGGTGCAATTCCCCCAATATCTATTAAAGTATTGATATTTTCTTAAATTTAATTTATAATTTAGTTAATTATTCTAGACTAATCGCAATAGTTTAGATTAATTATAGCTTTAAAGATTAAGATTTAAAGCATATAACACGGGGTTATGCGTATTCTCCCGTGTTTTTTTATGCACTATGTGCAATATTTTATAAAAAAATATAAAAATTATAAAAAATTTATAGATTTTATTTACAAAACTATTGAATTTAAAGTATTTAATGTCTAAAATTTGCATATTGTGCATATTTCATTGCACTTGGTGCAAATTTTATTTTTTTGAATTGTTTACATAAATTTGATATATTTATATTGTAATAAGAAATATTTTTTGGAGGTAATTACTGATGAAGGGAGTTAATAATAGTAATGTAATTAATAGCAAAAATATTATAACTATTTTTAATATTCTTCGTTCAATAGGTTTAAATACAAGTCATAGAGGTACAAAATATATAAATAAGGCTATTCAACTAATGACTTTAAATGATAATGATATTGTTATTGTTGAAAATATTTATAATACTATTGCAACTATCTATGGCAATACAACTTCAAAACAAGTAAAAAACGATATTTCTTATGCAATAAAAAGTAGAGTAGAACAAAAGTCAAAAGATAATTTTGAAAAAATTTTTGGTTTTGAATATGATAAATATTATTTTACAAACAAAATGATTATTGAGGAAATCTCTCGTTTGATAAAAAATAATTAAAAGTATTTTAATTACTTTTAATTATTTTTAATTATTTTTTTCTAAATTTTATTTAAATTTCAGGTTTATTTATACTTATTTGTGGATTATTTTGTAATTTATAATTTATCTCATTATCTTTCGATACCACTTTATCTATTGATTTACTATCTTTGTTTATAAAAACTTTAGTTTCATTATCATATACTGTTAGAATGTATTTATTATCATCTTCAATAATAGGCATAAATAAATATTTCTGAATAATTAAATTAGATATAGTAACATCATGAGAATTCAAATATATAGCTTTATATTTTTTTGTATAAAAATCATTATATTCTTCTTCGATTATTTGATTTTTTTCAACATCTTGTAAAATATATTCTTTATTAATATCATCAATCCAAATATTATATATATGTTCATCATTTTCATATACTTCTATGTAATAATTA
>CANORV010000066.1 GCA_947569245.1 uncultured Mycoplasmatota bacterium
AGACTTAATTCTATTTATTTATATTGAAACTGGAATTTACTTTTCCATTTCACACAATGTAAAAAATATATAAAACTTTCAAAATAGGTTGTATAATCTATTTTTTTTTTGCTATAATTAATAAAGGTGATAAATATGAATTATAAATTAACTACATATAATGAAAGTGAAACAATTGAATTTGCTCAAAATATAGAGTCTGAGAAATTTCCAAATATGGTAATATGTCTAGAAGGAGATTTGGGAAGTGGAAAAACTATATTTGCAAAAGGTTTTGCTCATGCTTTAGGAATTGAGGAATCAATTACTTCCCCAACATTTACTATAATAAAAGAATATACATCTGGAGAACTTCCACTTTATCATATGGATGTTTATCGTCTTGATGGAAAAGTAGAAGAATTAGGTATTGAAGAATACTACACTAAAGGTGGAGTAGTCATTATCGAATGGGCTGATATGATTAGTAATTATTTGCCTGATGAGAGACTTGATATTAAAATAAAAGTTTCAGAAGACGAGGATAAAAGAATTTTGGTTATTACACCACACGGTAGACAGTATGAAGATTTATGTGAGGCTGTATTATGATTTTGTATATAGATACAACTTCTAATTATTTATATTCAGCAATCGTATCAAATAACAAAATAATAAGTCAAGTAAAGGAACAACTAGATAGTGATTTATCTGTTTATGCCGTACCAAAAATAGCCGATATGTTTGATAAAAATGATATAGCAAAAGATGATATAACTAAAATTATTGTTGTTAACGGTCCAGGATCATTTACTGGAATAAGAATTGGTGTTACTATTGCCAAAGTTTATGCTTGGACTTTAAAAATAGATATAACTACAATAACTAGTCTCGAAGCCATGGCATTATCAAGTAAAAGTAATACAACTTATAAAGTTCCTATGATTGATGCACGACGTGGTTATGTTTTTGCAGGAATATTTGATAAGGACAATGAGCAGATTTTTAAAAGTAAATACATCAAATTAGATGATTTAAAGGATATTGTTAAAGATTTAAATGATAGCTATTCATGGATAAGTAATAATGATATCGATGTTTCAAATCTTGAGGCATATGATCCAGATATTTTAAAAATTTGTAATAAATATCAAGATAAAGAAACCCTTAATCCACATCTAGTTAAACCAGAATACATGAAGTTAACAGAAGCAGAAGAAAATTTAAAAGAAGCAAAACATGATTGAAAAAATAGTTAATAATAATCAACACTTAGAAGATATCTTTAAAGAAATCATTAAACCTAACCGTATAGAAAATGATTTAAAAAACAATCCATTTAGTAATTATTATATTTACAGGTTGTCTGATAAGATTATCGGATTTATAAACTTTGATATAATGTATGAGAGAATGGAACTAATTGATATCTTTGTACTAGAAGAATATCGTAATTGTAAAATAGCTACTAAATTAATGGATGTAATGATTGAAGTTGCCGTTTTAAATAATATCGATAGTATAACTTTAGAAGTTAGAAAAGATAATTATTATGCTATTAAATTATATGAAAAATATGGTTTTACTAAAGTAGGAATAAGAAAAAACTATTATAAAGATATAGATGGTTTATTGATGAAGAAACAGGTGAAGTAAATGAAAGATATATATATATTAGGAATCGAAAGTAGTTGTGATGAAACGAGTTGTTCAATTGTAAAAAATGGATGTGAAAATCTTGCAACAGTAATATCATCACAAATTGATATTCATGCATCATTTGGAGGAGTAGTACCAGAAATAGCTAGTCGTGAGCATGTAAAAAATATTACCTTTGTTCTTGAGGAGTGTTTAACTAAAGCCAATATGAAAATGTCTGAGATAACAGCTATTGCCATAACCTATGGTCCAGGTTTAATTGGTTCTTTGCTAATAGGGCTAGAAGCAGCAAAAACATTATCTTTTATTTACAATAAACCATTAATTCCAGTACATCACATTGCTGGGCATATATACGCAAATAACTTAAATAACAAATTAAAATTTCCACTAATTGCTTTAGTGGCAAGCGGTGGTCATACAGAATTAGTCTACATGAAAGAGGATTATTCATTTGAAAAGTTGGGTGGAACACTTGATGATGCTATAGGGGAATGTTATGATAAGGTTGCAAGAGTTGTTGGAATTCCATATCCTGGAGGGCCTAGTATCGATAAATTAGCTCTTGTTGGTAAGGCAACCTATAAACTTCCAATTCCATTAAATGATAATAGCTATAATTTTAGTTTTAGTGGTTTAAAGAGTGCTGTTATAAATCTAGCACATAATGAAAAACAAAGAGGTAGAGATTTAATAAAAGAAGACTTAGCAGCCTCATTTCAAACTGTTGTAGTTGATACTATTAGTAAAAAGACAATGAAGGCTTTAAAGGATTACAATGTTGACAATTTAATAATTGCTGGTGGAGTAGCAGCAAACAAACTTTTAAGAGAAAAATTGGCAACTTTATGTACAGAAAACGGTGTTAACTTTACATTTCCTGAAATGAAATATTGCACTGATAATGGTGCTATGATTGCAGCTGCTGGCTACTTTGCTTACAAAAAAGGAAGAATAGCAGATTTAAATCTTAACAGTAAATCAAATGACAAGTTAAACTAATTACTAAATATACCTAAGCTACAAAAAAGTAGCTTTTTCTATACCAAAGAATATTTATTATAATAAAAAAGTTAAGATAAATGCTATATTTGTATATAAATAGGAGGTTATTATGATTGATATACATACACACACTATATATTCAGATGGTAGTTCCAGTGTAGAGAATCTTTTAAACGAGGCACAAAAAATTGGTTTAAAGTTATTATCAATAACTGATCACAACAGCATACAAGCATATTTTGAATTAGAAAATGCAATATTAAGAAATAAGTTTGATGGCAAAATATTAACTGGGATAGAAATAACAACAACATATAAAGGTGAAACAATAGAAGTGTTAGGTTATGGTTTTAATGTGGAAGTAATGCAGCAGTTTTTAAATGATAACGTATTAACTTTTGAAGAAAAACAACTAAAAGAGTATGATTTAATAAAAAAGCAATACAAAAAAATTGGTGTTATTTTTAATGAAAATAATATTAAATTTAATCCAAAAGTAGAGTCTTGTAGACCATTTATTGCAAATGAAATAAAAAAACATCCTGAAAATTATAAGTTTTTCCTAAATAAAGAATCAATAAATACAATTAGTAAATTTACTAGAAATGAGGTATATAATCCTAAAAGTTCATTATACGTTGATGAATCATCATTGTTTCCTAGTCTAGAAAAAGCAATAGAAATGATACATCAGTCAGGTGGTATAGCATTTTTAGCCCATACTTTTGCTTATTCTTCAAATATTTCAAATGAATTATTAAATATAATAGATAATTATCAATTAGACGGATTAGAGTGTTTTTATACAACTTTTACAAAAAGAGAATCAGATTATTTAGTAAAAGTTTGTGAGGAAAAGAAATTATTTATGTGCGGAGGCAGTGATTTTCATGGTAATAGAAAAATAAATCACAGCCTAGGAATTGGACACGGTAATTTACATATTGATGAAGATATAGTAAAAAATTGGGTAAAGAGATACTTACCAGATTTTGATAATAGCAAAAGTAAAATAAATTAATATAATATGGGAAAAAACTATGATTATTAAAGAAATAGAAACTAAAGATTATTTAACAAAGTCAAATCTTCCAGCAAGTGATTATGTCATTAATCCTTATACTGGTTGTCCACATGGTTGTAAATATTGTTATGCATCATTTATGAAAAGATTTACAGGACATAAAGAAGATTGGGGAGATTTTGTAGATATTAAAATATGCAAAAAGAAAATTGATTTAACTAAAATAAGCAAAAAATCTGTATTTTTATCTTCTGTAACAGATTGCTATAATCCATTAGAAGAAAAATATAACATAACTAAAGACATTTTAGAACAATTAGTTTCTTCAGATTGCTATTTGTCTATTTCTACAAAATCAAAGCTAATATTAAGGGATATTGATTTATTAAAACAAATTAAAAATTTAACTGTAAGCATATCAATTAATACTCTTGATGAAGGTTTTAGAAAAGAAATGGACAATGCAAGTACCATAGATGAAAGATTAAGTACACTAAAAGAATTGCATGAAAATGGTATTCATACAGTGTTATTTATGTCACCAATATTTCCCTTTATTACAAAGTGGAAAGAAATAATAGAAAAATCCAAAGATTATATAGATGAATATTGGTTTGAAAATCTAAATTTAAGGGGTAAATACAAAAATTATATATTAGATTATATTAGAAAAAAATATCCAAAATATTACGATAATTATGTCGATATATACAAAAATAATAATAAAGAGTATTGGCATGAATTAGCAAATGAAATTAATAACTATTGTGATAGAAATGCTATTAACTATGTTAATTATTTTTACCATGAAGAGTTGATAAAGAATAAAAAAGAGATGCAAAAATCATAGAAAAAATTTTATTATATAGCAAATTAAATAAACTAGATACTATAAAATTGAGGTATCTACTAATAACTATAATTTTATAATGAGAAAAGATAGTTATAGGGGGATATATAAATATAAAAAATGTTAAATAATACTGATAAGGTAGTTAATAACAATGTATGATTAAATCAAGAACATGAGTTAGAAGAATAGTCAACCACTCAAAGTTTTTAAACGGTGGTTTTAAATAGAACAATATCATAAAATTTATAATTATATTTAGAAAAAGGTGAAAGTAATAATGAATCTTTATAACAAAATATTAAATAATCAAGAGTATTTAACTTTAACAGAAAAAATAGGAAAAATGAAATTTATCACTGATGGTAAATGGGACTGGGAACATGGATTAGAACATTATAAGAGAGTTAGCAAATATGTTAAGAAAATATTAGAACAACTAAATGCTACTAAAAGAGAAATAGAACTCGGTATGGTGGCAGCCTTATTACATGATATAGGATTAAGTGAAAGTGGAACAAATAAAACAAATCATGCTTTAAAAAGTAGTATGATATTTCAGAGATATTTAATTGATACTAATATAACAAAGGAAGAAATTGAAACATTAAGACTTGCAATAAAGGATCACTCTAAAGGAAATGAAATAAATTCTAACATAGGACTTGCTTTAGTATTAGCAGATAAATTGGATGTTACTTATCATAGAACAATAAATTCTAGTATTCAGGATGAAATGAATAGAGAAATTCAAAAGATTAAAAATGTCGATATTATAATTAATAAACAAGATTTAATTGTAAAATATACTGTGGATGGTAATTTAAATTTAGATATATTGCTAGATTGGGAAAAGGCAATTACAATACCTAAAAAAGTAGCAAATTATTTAAATAAAAATTATGTATTTATGGTTAATAATAAAGTTATAGATATTAAAGATAAATATTTTTAAAAAGACTAAAATATTTATCTATTTGTTTTACTTATAATTAATAGTACTATATAAATTTTAAGTCAATAAAAAGGCTATCTTTTTTGATAGCTCTTTTCTAATAAATGAATAACATAATACATTAAATATGAAAGAATTCCTAAAAGAACAACAGAAGTTATTACTAAATTTATATTAAATACTTGAGATCCATACATTATTAAATATCCAAGGCCTTTTTTAGAAACAAGTAACTCACCCATAATGACTCCGACCTAAGACATATAGGGAGAACTTATAAATAAAGGCTTTTTTGTTTAAGAACTTGCGAAGTTTGGAGGAATTAAATGGGAAAAGCTAATTGTCCGTTTTGTAATAGCGGGAATACATTTAATATTGCCTATGGTTATTTAGGTCAAAAGAAAACGAAAAAGAATTATATTAATCAGGAAGATATTGGATTAAATGAATCGTATCGTAAAGGGTTTCTAAAATATGATTTTGATGGTTCAAGAATAATGAGCCATTTACCGAATCGGTATTGTAAAGACTGCAAAAATACTTTTCAGTCTAGAAAAGTTATGTATACAGTTGATATATCAATCATTAACT
>CANORV010000067.1 GCA_947569245.1 uncultured Mycoplasmatota bacterium
AAATATACTATAATTATAGATCTGTTATTAAAGAGTTAAAAATAACAGTATATGATCCAAAAGAACCTGTTTTAAGTGATATTAAAGCAACAATAAATGATGAAGTTTATACTAGTGGTGAGGTTGCTAGAGAAAAAGTAAATATTACATTTGGAGCATCTGATTGGACAAAGGTAGATATTTATGGAAGTGGTTGTGATTATTTTGAGTATCAAATAAATAATCAAGAGTATCAAAAGGTAAGTGCTTTGAGTATAGATAATATTAATTATTTTGCTAATATAGAGATAAATAAAACGGGTAATTATAATTTAAAAGTAAGATGTGTTGATAAGAACGGAAATGTTAGTAGTAGTAAAACATTTATAATTAAAATAGATATGGAAACTCCAACTGCACCATTGATTGTAGGTGGAAGTGAAGAGTGGACAGCAGATAATAGGGTTATAAAAGTTGTTAAGGAATCATCTTCAGAAGTAGGAATAAAGAATTATCAATATTATATTAGTACTAGTGAAACTAATCTAGTTGGTGGAAGTTGGACAAATCTTCAAGCTGGTATAATTGAAAAGGAAATTACAACTCAAGGAGTTAGATATATTTTCTTTAGAGCAGTTAGTAATTCTTTAAAATATGGTGATATATCAAAGCCAGAAATAACTAAAATAGATAAAAATAAACCAACTAAGCCAACACTTACTGGTTCTAGTTCTAATTGGTATAATACTGATAGGACAATTAGTATTAAAACAAAATCTACTGCTATTAGTGGAATAAAAACATATCAGTATTTATTAAATTATTATGATAAAAATAATGTTTATAATACTGGTGATTGGCAAAACTTTTCAGGTGATAATACTGTTATGATATTTAACACAGATGGAAAATATTCTATTTCAATAAGGTCAATTAGTAATTCGGGTCTTTATAGTGATGAATCTTCTATTGCTACATGTAATATTGATAAGACTGGTCCTGTTATTAATGAAATTAGTGGAATCAATGGTCCTTTTGTATCATCTAATTCAAAGATTAGTGTTATGGCAAGTGATTCACTTAGTGGTTTAGCAACTTATGCTTATTCTTTTAATAATGGTTCTAGTTGGGCTAATTATAATTATAAATACTTTTCTTCTTCAACTAGTTTTAAGATAGCAGTTAAGGATAAAGCAGGTAATATTACTTATTCTGATAACTATAACATAAATATTGATAAAAATAGGCCTGTTATGTCATATACTACTCCTAATACTTGGAGTAATACAACATCAACAGTTACAGTTACGGCAAGTGATAGTGAAAGTGGCTTATTAAAAGTTGAATGGGCATTGCCAGTAAATAACTCGTGTTATTCAAATGATATTGTGTGGCATCAGTTTAATGGTACTTTTACTACAAGTGAAAGAGCGAACTGCATTAAAGCAACAGATAGAGCAGGAAATACTAATACTATGTATGCCTATGCTAAGATAGATAAAGATCCACCATATACTCCAGTAATTGATATCAATAGTACTAAAAATGAGAGCAATGTTTATGATGTAGTATGTTCTGCTAATACAGATTATACTTACTCAAATAATGAATGTACAATTACGCATTCTAGAAATGTTGGTGCTACATATTGGTTCTATTCTGATGATAAAGGAGGATCTTCGGTTATATATAAGGAATTTCAAGAATGGTGTAATGGTAACATTTATATTAATTGGAAGCGTTATGATAGAGATTACTGGTATAATAGTCCTGGTATGGGTAGGTGGCCATTATCTTGTAATGCTATAGGAAATTGTTATTCTTATTTTAGAACAGTTGATGCGGCTGGTAATATTAGTCCAGGTTATTTAAGAATAAATTGGATTCATAGATAATGTGTTATTAGTAAATTATTTAAAAAAATTAAATGTAAATAAATAGTAATATTGTATCAAAATCTAAAAATAGATAAAAATATAATTTATTTATAAATAATTATGAGGAACTTCTCTTAATATATTTTATCTTTTCTTATAAAACTATTTTTTTGGGAACTGTTTTTGGCTTAGTAAATTTAAAAAAAATACTTGTCAAAAATAGAAAAGTTTAGTATATTATATACAGACCTTTTCTTAGGTTATGGAAACCTTTCTACTCCTAGCCTCAGAAATAGGCTTAAAATAAAATTTTAGAAGGGAGTGTTATTATATGGCATTATCAAAAGAAAAAAAATTAGAGATTGTTAACACATATAAAAGAGATGAAAAAGATACAGGATCTCCAGAAGTTCAAATTGCACTTTTGACTACTGAAATTAATGTATTAACAAGTCATCTTAAAGAACATCCTCATGATTATCATTCTAATCGTGGACTACTTAAAAAAGTTGGTCAAAGAAGAAGTATGTTAAACTACTTAGCTAAGAAAGATGTTACAAGATATCGTGAGTTAGTTAAAAAATTAGGTTTAAGAAAATAGGCACTTATTTTAAGTGTCTTTTTAATATATAAAAGGGAGAAAAGTATGAAGAAAGTATTTAAATTGGATTTTAGAGGAAGAACGTTAGTTGTAGAACATGGTGAACTTGCTAAACAAGCACATGGATCAGTTTTAGTAAGATATGGAGATACAGTTGTTTTATCAACAGCTGTTGTTTCTAATAATGCTAATGTTTTATCTGATTTTTTTCCACTAATGGTTTTATATAATGAGAAATTATATTCAGTTGGAAAAATACCAGGTGGATTTATTAAGAGAGAAGGAAGGCCAACAGAAAACGCAACTCTTGCTGCTAGAATGATTGATCGTCCAATGAGACCTTTATTTCCTGAAAATTTTAGAAATGAAGTACAAATTGTTAATACCATTCTTTCAGTTGATCAAGATAATTCACCTGAGATAGCTGCTATGTTTGCATCAAGTCTTGCAACTTCAATTAGTAAGATTCCGTTTGATGGACCAATTGCGGGAGTAAAGGTTGGAAGAATTGAAGGAAAGTTTGTTATTAATCCAACAGCTAAACAGATGGAAGAAAGTGATATTGATTTAACTGTTGCAGGGACTAAGTATGCTATTAATATGGTTGAAGCTGGGGCTAGACAAGTAAGTGAAGAAGATATGCTAAATGCTTTGATGTTTGGTCATGAGGCTATAAAAGAGTTAGTTAAATTTCAAGAGGAAATTATTTCTGAAATTGGTGAAGAAAAGATGGAATATGAAGCACTTCAGGTTGATGATTCTTTGGTTAAAGAAATAGATAAAATTGTTAGTGCTGATTTGGATAACGCGTTACGTATTAAAGATAAGCAAGAAAAATATGCCAAAATAGATGAATTAAAAAATAGTGTTGTCTCTAAGTATGAAGAGGAAAATAGTGAACTTTCTTCTGATGATTTAGCAATTCTTTTAACTAAAGTTAAACTTGCTTTAGAAAAGATAGAGTATCAATTATTTAGAAAAATAGTTGTTAAAGAAAAAATTAGGTCAGATGGTCGTAAGATGACTGAAATTAGACCATTATCGACAGCTATTGATTTGCTTCCTAGAACGCATGGTTCGGCATTATTTACGAGAGGGGAAACTCAAAGTTTGTCAGTTACGACATTAGGTGCTTTAGGAGAACATCAGATTTTAGATGGTCTTTCTTTAGAAGCAGAAAAAAGATTCATGTTACATTATAATTTTCCGGCTTTTTCAGTAGGGGAAACAGGAAGATATTCTGCTCCAGGAAGACGAGAAATTGGACATGGTGCTTTAGGAGAAAGAGCTTTAGCACAAGTTATTCCAACAGAAGAAGAGTTTCCATATACTATTCGTGTAGTTGGTGAAATTTTAGAAAGTAATGGTTCATCTTCTCAGGCAAGTATTTGTGCTGGTTGTATGAGCTTGATGGCTGCTGGTGTACCGATAAAGGCACCAGTTGCAGGTATTGCAATGGGACTTATTACTGATGGTGATGATTATACAATTTTGACTGATATTCAAGGTATGGAAGATCATCTTGGAGATATGGATTTTAAAGTGGCTGGAACAAAGAATGGAATAACAGCACTTCAAATGGATATAAAAATTAAAGGTATTACAGAGGAAATTTTAAAGAAGGCATTATCTCAAGCTAAGAGTGCTCGTATGGAAATACTTGATACTATTACAAGTACAATTGATGAGCCTCGTAAAGAAGTTAGTAAATATGCTCCTAAGACAGAAATATTTTATATTAAACCAGAAAGAATTAAAGATGTTATTGGTAAGGGTGGAGAGATGATTACAAAGATTATTCTTGAAGCTAGTGATGTTAATGCTGTTACCGATGTTAATGCAGTAAAGGTTGATTTAGAAGATGATGGTCGTGTAATTATTTATCATTCTGATAAAGATATTATTGATAAAACCGCTGAAATGATTAAAGCTGTTGTAAGAGAAGCAGTTGAAGGAGAAAGTTATTTAGCTAAAGTTGTTAAAGTTGAAGATTTTGGTTGCTTTGTTCAATTGTGGCCTGGCTGTGAAGGACTTGTTCATATTTCGGAACTTGCTAGTGAAAGAGTTAAGAAATGTGATGATGTCGTAAAAGTCGGTGATGAAATTATGGTTAAATGTTTAGGAGTTGATAAAAAGGGACGTTTAAACTTTTCAAGAAAGGCTCTTCTTAGCAAACCTAAAAATGTTTCAGATGTTCTTGATGATAAAAAAGTCAAGGATAAAACTTCTAACTTAGTAGATAAAGATTAAGAATAAAAAATGGTAGATATTAAATTCTATCATTTTTGTTTATAATTAATTTTTAAAAGATAGTATATATAATTACTAAAGTTCTTAAAATCACCTTATTTAAATAAAAGAAAATAAGCTGTTGATTCTTTTGATTTCTTTAAAAGTTTAATGGGTGAAACTTTTGTTTTTTAATAGGAGTTTATTATAGTAAACAAAGAAAATTAGCAAGTTCTAAAAACATATACATATATTTAATTAGGTGATTGTATGTTAAAAAAGTATTGTTCTTATCTTGGAATTTTTGTTCTTGTTTGTTTTAGTTTTTATTATACTGATTTGGCTGTTGATGTTGTTAAAAAGAATGATCCGATTATGCAAAGTATTATGAAAGTAGAGGATTCCTATTATATTGAGCCAATTATGGCTAGTATAAATTCTGATTATATTACACCAGGATACAATGGATTAAAGGTAAATGTTGATGCAAGTTATAAAAAGATGAAAAAGTATAATAAATTTAGTGAGGATATGCTTGTGTTTGAAGAGGTTGTGCCTGATTCAACTTTAATTAAAAGGTATGATAAATATATTGTTAATGGCAATCTTTATAAAAGTGATGTTTCATTAGTATTTAAAGTTAATGATATTAGTTATCTTGATGCTATTTATAATATTTTGCTAGAGAAAAGGGTTAGTGCTACTTTTTTTGTGGATGGTAAGGTTATTGAGAATAATATGGATTTAATAAGTGATATGGCTCATGATGGCAATCAAATAGAAAATTTTGGTTATGATGGAGCTTATAGGGAAGATATGTTGGTATGGACTAATAATATGATAGAAACACTTACTAAAAATGATACAAAATATTGTTATAGTGAATATAATAATAGTAATTTATTAGAGCTTTGTAGTAAAAATAAAATGTATGTTGTAAAACCTAATGTTCTTGCTTTAAATTATCCTTTTTCTAAAGTTAAAAAGTATTTAGATAATGGTAGTATTATAGCACTTGATGCAAATAGTGAAACAGTTAAGGAGCTTCCTGCTATTATTTCTTATATTAATCAAAAAGGTTATAATTTAACAACACTTGCAACTACTTTATCAGAGGCAAGAGTGTATGATAAATAAATGTATTTATAATAGGCCTATTGATGGCCTTTTTTGATTTGTTTTATAGAATAAATTCCCTTGTTAGTAAAAATTATGCAATATAAGGGATAAAGAGTAT
>CANORV010000068.1 GCA_947569245.1 uncultured Mycoplasmatota bacterium
CTTGGTAGAGCACTTGGTTTGGGACCAAGGGGTTGCAGGTTCAAATCCTGTCTTCTCGACCATTTAGTTAGCAAAGCCTAATGATAGGCTTTTTAATTTTCTATTTAAAAAATTTAATAATAATTAGGGGGAATTCGTGTGAGAAATACTGTTTATAATACTGCTAAAATTGCAATGTTATATAATTCTATATGTAATAATAATTTAAAAATAATGGCAATAAAGGAGACTTTTAATGCTGGGGTAGATATTCAGCATGACGCACTTCAAATACTAGAATGCTTAGGATTTGATATAGATAAAAAAGGTACTAAATTTCTTGCGGAATTAGTTGATAATGTTTATCATGAAAGATATGGAAGCTATAATGATGATTTTTATAATTTTGATATTACTAGTAATCCACATTTTATCGATATTGCTGAACATCATGGTTATGATGTTAAAACTGTACGCCGTTTAATAAACTCATCTATTAGGGATATTAGTGTATCTAATGGTTCTTATACATCACTTGTATTAAATATTGCTGAAAATTTGATTAATGTTTATTCACAGAACAAAAATATTATTGCTGGTAGAAAAGTTTATCAAAGATAAAAATTATTTTGTTAAGTAGTAGATAATCTTTATCTACTACTTATTTGTTCATATAGTTTAATGGATAGAACGATTCCGTCCGAAGGAATTGGTGTAGGTTCGATTCCTACTATGAGCACCAGTAAGCAATCTGTCCGAACTTTTATAGTTTAGGACTTAAATATATGAGTATCAATTTCAAAAGAAGTTGGTACTTTTTTAGTGTTTAAGAAAGAAAGGATTGTTTAAAATGGTAAATATTACAAAGGAAAAGTTAGAAATTGATAACGAATTAAAGAGAAAAATTGAATTTATATGTAGTTTTTGTAATACTACTCCAACTATTATTAATGGTAATATTAGAAAAATTAATAAGACAAATTTAAATTACATTGAACCTCATAGAATAATTATTAAAGGTATTACATTTCTAGCATTTAATTATTCTAATGAAATATTTGTTGAAAATTTATCTAAAAACATTAGATTATCAGATTTAGAGACCTATATAAAACAAATAAACTAAATATATATAAATGTACTAACTTCTTCTAAAATCGCCTTTAAATAGGCAAAAAATGGTAATTATGTCTGTCAAATTTTCGAGAAAATGTCAGTAGTTAGATAACAACAAAGGAAAACCTTTGTTGTAAAAATATGGTACATAGGAAAAGTTAGTCAAGGGTCAAGATAAACGACCAAAGTCGCCCTTGACTAACAACCATGAAAATAAGAATAGGTACAACATTCCTTAGATGGCATAGAGGGAAGACCCTTTCTCCAAGGAGAAGATTTAGAATTTTCTTTACCTTGTTTAGAATAATCAATACTCGTTTTAATTTTTTTAGAAGCATTAGTTAGCTCAGAAATGAAATTTTGTTTATCTGTAATTTTGACTTCTTTAGTTGGATAAAAAATATTATTGAATAAAACATGAATGGAACCATCAAGAAAAGTATAAACTTTAACTTTTTGTTTGGTATCGATATAGGCATTAGAATCATGATCTAAAATCACAAATGTCTTATTGTTGAAACGTAAGTAACAATGACCATGAATGCAGTATTCTTTGTAGGTAGCAAGTTCAATATTGTAGTCAAAATTATCAATTGGACAAACAAATAAATTTTTGTTATCATCTATAGGTAAAGCAAATCGATTATTATAACGAGGTAGGAAGTCGTTTGAAATAAAATCATTTGCTTTTTCTAATGAAGAAATATTATGCTTTTTAAGTTCATGATAAAGACGATCTTGAAAAGTTCTCCATAAACGTTCAATACGCCCTTTAGCCATGGGATTAGTGGTAGAAATAATATCGATACCATTATGTTTAAGCATGGTAGTAAACCTAGTATTTTCAATATGTTTGCCTTGAAGTTCTTCTTCGATGGAAAGTTCCTTTTTTGTCGATTGAAAGACAGTACGATAGTCAGAATAAAGACATTCAGGGAACCCATAATTTTGAATCGTTTGTTTTAAAATCATTTGATAGCCAAAGATAGTTTCTTCTTTATCGAGATAACAACCAGTAACAATGCCAGTAGCATCATCAATGGAACCATGTAAGCTATAATAATTGTCATCACCGAAAAGCCATTTATGTTTAGAAGCATCAACTTGGATAAGTTCACCAGCAAATTCTTTACGATCACGAGGAGGATGTGATTTCTTCTTTTGACGATATGGATGTGGGGAGGAAATACCATTGGAAGTAAGTAAATGATAGATAAAGGAATCTGAAACTTTAATATCATGAAAATCAGCAAGCATATCATTAAAGTGATAGAAGTTCCATCCAGAATATTCAGAGACATATAAATCAATAATAGAGTGTTTAAAGGAAGAAGAATAACCTCTACCAGTAGGACGATTTCTATTTTTGTGAGGAATAGAAGAAATACCAGAGATTTTAAAAGCTTTTTTCTTACGATAAATTTGGCGTTCAGAGAGACCAGTTAGGCAAGCAGCCTCAGAAGTTGTAATCTTGCCATTAATAAGCATAGTTAAAATTTTGTAAATTTTTTGTTCTTTCATATTTAGTATAATCCTTTCATTATTCATATTGATTAACTCCTTTCTCTGAAGGAGTATTATATATCATTTACTGACATTTTCAAAAAATGATATAACATGACATTATCACAAAACGATAACAAAATGGTAATTATGTCTTGACTTTAACTACAAACTCTTTATAATAGAAAACCAAGAAAAGAAGTTTTATGTTTTTGAGGGGTTAATATAAAACAAATATAATTTAGCAGATATAACTTTAGAGGTGTCAAAGGCATAAAACTTAATGTCTTTGTCGCCTCTTTTTTGATGAAGAATAAGAAAGGAAATTTATTTATGAGTGAAGAAAAGAAAACTGCTGGAATATATATAAGAGTGCCGTTGTAATACATAGGCAGACACATTATCTTCTTTTTGTTCTAATTCTTGTTTTGTTATCGTAAAACCGTATTTACCAAAGTTAGTGCCAATATCTAGTTTTCCATTAGGTAGATTTTCGTTGATTAACTCTCCAGTTTTTAAAATGAATTTAATCTTGTAAAAATCTTCTTCTCCATTTTCTGACTTTTCTCCAATAATAATTTTATCAACCATACTATTAAATACTTCTTCATTAAATTTTGTCAGACCTTTATATTGTTTTAGAGTATTTGCTATTTTATCAATTTGTTCTAGTTTTTGTTTTCTAGTAAATCCTATATTTTCAGTATCTTTTAGTTGTTGTTCATACTCATTAATTTTGTTAGTAATTTCTTGATTTTTCTGATTCAGTATCTCTTTTGAAATAGAGCCATCAAGTTGTAAATCAATCAAATTAGATAACCTATTTTCTAGTTTAATGATTTCATCTTGTATCTTCTTTTGATTGAGATTATCTTGTTTTTCGTTGATAACTTCATTTACTTTTTTCATAAATGAATTGATGTATTTCTCACTATCTTGAAATAATTTGTTATAGGCAATTACAAATATATCTTCTAATTCTTCTTGTTTATAGTGAATTAAGTTAGAGCATTCAATTTTATTCCTATGACTTCTACATATCCAGTAAGCAACTTCTTTACCATTTCTTCTGATTTTGTAGGAACGCCTGATAAATCGTTCGCCACATATTCCACAAAAGATTTTACTACTGAACGGGTATTTCCTGCTAAACTTATCTCTGTTGCCATCTGGCTTCATGATTTTGCTTCTGATAGTTAGTATTTCTTGGCATTTATCCCATAGTTCACGAGAGATAATAGGTTCGTGATGATTAGAAGTAAAGTATTGTTCTTTCTCTCCATAATTGACTTTCTTTTTATGAGTAAGTACATTTTCAGTATAGCATTTACCAGTTTTTAAATCTCCTACATATTTTTCATTTACAATAATTCTTCTAACAGAAGCATGACACCATTTTAAATTAGATGGACTAGGTATTCCTAAACTATTCAAGTTAAGAGCAATTGTTCTAAAACCTACACCTTTTGAGTATTCTTCAAAAATATAAGTAACAATATCTTTCTTACTTTCATCTGGATAAATGACATCTTTTTCTTTGTCATATAAATATCCAAATGGAGCATACTTTCCTACCAATTCTCCACGTTTCATTTTCATTCTTACTCCAGCTTTTACATTTTCTGATATAGACTCACTTTCTGCTTGAGCAAAAGCACTATATAGAGTTAAAAACAATTCATTGGATAAACCTAGAGTGTGAATATTTTCCTTTTCAAAGAATACATCTACATTATGTTCACGAAGTAATCTAACACAATTTAAAGTATCAACAGTATTACGAGCAAATCTTGAAATAGACTTGGCTAATATCAAATCAATCTTACCATTTAAAGCATCATTCATCATTTGATTAAATTGTTCTCTTTTTTTAGTCTGTGTACCAGTTATACCCTCATCAGCATATATTCCTACAAAATCCCAGTCAGGATTTTCTTCAATCATATTTTTATAATGGATTCGTTGTGAGTTATAACTTGTTTTCTGATCCTCGTTATCTGTAGAAACTCTACAATAAGCACAAGTTCTAATTAGTTTATATTTTACATTTCCTTTTAAGCACATTGTTTTAGAAGTTGGTGCTATTACTTCAACTTTATTATTCATTTATTCCTTTCCATAATTGTTGAATAATAGCATATTTCAAATATTTTTTATTATGCAAATCTATATTCTGAATTGTTTAATTTATTATATTTTGCATATTCATTTTCAATTTTATTTTTGATTTTTTTATATTCGTTATTATCAATTAAGTTATTATCTTTGATAAATTCTAACATAGCAATTTCTGCTACATAAGTTTTTAAATATTCTAATTTTTTATCACTTCTTTCTTGCATAAATTATTACCCCCTTAAATTCTTAAACAATTCATCTCATAGTTACGCACCAACTTTCTAAAAATAATCTTAAAGAAATTATAACGCGCTTACTTCTTTTATACAGCCATACAAACAAAAAAAGATAACTAAAATAATAGCTATCAAAATTACAAAAACAGGAGAAATAATAGTCATATTTATGGCCCAAGTTATGGCCGTCAAAAACTCACTTTTTCTAAAATAATCAAAACAAAATAAAAGCAGGATAAACCTGTTTACAAACAACTAGCCAGTGGCTAGTTTTCCTTATTTCATAAGGTATTATGAAAATTATAAGTGTTTACATTTGAAAAATTTGTTATACAATCGTTAACTTTACTATTTTCTGAAACTCTTATAAATAAAGGCTTTCAAAAATGTGTTTAACAATCGTACACAATTTTTTAATGTGATTTTCTCAAATTCTCAGCCATAATTTTTAGAAATTTTTCTGATTTTATGGCCATAAGTACGACCATAGTTTGAAAGAATACCATTGATGAAGATGTAGATATTTGAATATGAAAAAAATACCACTCATATTTAGAAGTAGTACTATTAGATACAATTATTTCATATTCTACTATATTGTATCACTTGAATATTTATAGTCAATAAGGATAAAATGTCTGATGTTTTGTTGGTAAAAATGTTGCTTTCAAACTCATTTGTCTTTTGATAACTATGTGTTTATTAAGATAGAATACCTATACATATATGCTTACAAAACACCATAGATATTTTTCTTAAATTTATATTTAATGTGAATAATTAGTAAAAATGTCTCTATTTTTCTTATCAAATAATTAGTAAAAA
>CANORV010000069.1 GCA_947569245.1 uncultured Mycoplasmatota bacterium
TCACCAATTATTCATTTTTAAAACAGGGACATTTTTAAAAATTTTTCACAAAAAATGTTCAAGATTTCTATTAAGCATTGATAATAAAATAATAATATGATAAAATAAACAGAAAAAAGAAGTAAGGAATGAATAACTATGGTTAGTTTTGTATGTGTTTTATTAATTATAATTGAAGGTATTATTTTAAATAAACAAAACAAAGTGGTAGAAAATTACTGTGCCAATAATATAATGAGTATAGAAATATTTTCTAAATATAAAAACATTGAAAAAAAGACCCAAAGAACAAAGACATCAAATACTTACGAACTACTAAAAATTGAACTAAATGAAGTCAAATGTCCATTGGAAAATAGTTCAACATCTAGAATTAATAAAACAAAAAAAACTAATAACAATAAAAACCAAAAAACATCAACAAAATCAAAAGAAAAAGAAAACAATAATCTACCAGATTACCTTAAAAAAATGAATTTCGGATTATTAATTTTTGCCGACAGATTTAAAAACGAATATCAAAAAAAATCATTTGCAAAAGGACACCTAAGAGGTCCCTATATTGTAGTAGGAAAAACAAATACCCACCTTCTATGTCTAAAAGGATCAGGTAAAAAAGATAGTAATAAAAAAAATTACTTTTTATTAAATGATAACCTTTATCTAAACAAAGATACTTATTTTTACACAGGAAAAATTGAATTATTAGATGAAAAAAGAAATATTGAAGAACTAGGAAAAATATCCAATGAAGATATAAATTTATTAGCAAAACAACTAATAATAGCTAAAAATAAAAATCAAACAAAAATATCTAACTTAAAATTACCTAAAATAACCTACGGTGATGGTGATATAATTGAAAAAAACAATGAACTATATCTAATATATAACAAAGAAAACAATATACTAAATGGTTTTAAAATCTTAGAAAAAAAAGAACCAGATAATGATAGAAAAGAAAACACTATTCATATTAATAACACCTATTACGATTTAAAATTTGAAAATTTAACTAGTTTTTCTATAGATGATAAAGACTTAATTATAAAAGATACTGTATCAAAAAAACAACTAAAAATAATCCTTGAATTAATGAAAAAATATTATAAAAAAGCATCTACAACATCCATTGAAAGAGGATGTGTAATAAAAAAAGATGATAAATTATTTTACATATATGGAGAAGAAAATCAGGATTTTCTAACATTCGAACTACCTCTTACAATTACAGATTCAGCTCAATTATTAAAAGTCATAACTAAATGTTTTAAAAATGAAAACAGCATCCCAAAAAATAGTGTTTCTAAACAAGATATTATTTTTAAAATATCAGATAGTGAAATGGAGAAAATAAAAACTCTAAGATTAAATTACAAAAAAAATGAAAAAGACAGTACTAAGAAGAAAAAAAGTAAAGCACTCAATCTACCAGAAATAGTAACAGGAGCAATTGTAAAACCTAAGAATCTAACAGATGAGTTATATATTGTTTTATATAGAGAAAAAAATACAATTGAATGGATATCAATTGAAAATTTACAAAACGAAATAAAGAAAACTGAAATACTAGAAGTTGCACATATCAGAAAAGTTGGAATGATTTCCAAAATAGAATTAAACGAAATTAATAATTGGCTTAGTAACAAGGATATTACTATTAAAGAAGACATTAAATCAAAAATCAAAAGTATGTAAAAATTACCTAGAGTATTTATTAAAATTTGTATAAATTATAACTTTCTACGATAGAAGCAAGAAAATGTTTTTGCTTCTTTTTGCTATTTAAAAATTTAAAACAAACAAAAAGTGCATAATCTAAAAATTACACACTTCTACCTTATAAGCTTATCAACTTATTTTATATTTTACTTTTTAAAATATTAAGCTTATCTTTTTCTTCTGCAAGTTTTTTTCTATCCATCTCAACTATATTACTAGGAGCTTTATTTACATAATTAGTATTACTTAATAAAACCTCTCTTCTTTTAATTGATTCTTCCAATTTACTTATTTCCTCTAATATTTTAGAATCATCCTCATCTGTACCATGATAAAAATAAGTTATATTAATATTCTTTGAAGTATAATTTTTCTGTATCATATCACTAACTACACTATCAACAATATTATTATCCTGAATTTTTAGTTGTAACTTATAAATGTTTAAAATAACATCATCACAAACATCAATTTTTACTAAGGCATCTTTAGTAATATTATTAGTTTGTTTCATGTTACGAATACTAACAATATCCTCTAATATCTTGTCAATTAACTCCTTATCAGTATTAAAAACATATTCCTTTTCATAATTTGGATAAGAGCTAATAACAATAGAATCCTCATCCTTAAATGGTAACATTTGATATATCTCCTCAGTAACATAAGGCATAAATGGATGTAACATTTTTAAAATATCCGTAAGAACCCTCAAAAGAACGCTCTTAGTTGTATTATTCATATCACCTTTAGAAAGTTCAATATACCAATTACAAAAATCTTCCCAAATAAAGTTATAAAGACTACTTCCAACATTCTGATATTCATATTTTTCCATATTAGATCTAACTGATAAAATTAAATCATTTAACTTTGTCAAAATCCATTTATCAGAAAGACTCAAATTATCAAATGTATAACTATCTTTATCTAAACTTTCAATATTCATTAAAACAAAACGAGATGCATTCCACAACTTATTAATGAAATTCCAAGTTGATTTAACTTTCTCAGGATCATATTTAAGATCTGTTCCAGGAGCTGTATTAGTAGTTAAATAAAATCTTAAAGCATCACACCCATAATCTTCGATTACATCCATTGGATCTACTCCATTACCCAAACTTTTACTCATCTTTCTTCCCTGTAAATCCCTTATAAGTCCATGAATTAAACAATCTTTAAATGGTCTTTTATCAGTAAATTCCAATCCTTGAAAGGTCATTCTATTTACCCAAAAAGGAATAATATCATAACCTGTAACTAAACAATTATTTGGATAATATCTATCTAAATCCTCTGTATCAGAAGGCCAACCTAGAGTACTAAAAGGCCATAAAGCACTGCTAAACCAAGTATCTAATACATCACTATCTTGTACCCAACCATCTTCTTCTGGTGCATCCATTCCAACATAAACTTTATCATCCTTATACCATGCAGGAATTCTATGTCCCCACCACAATTGACGTGAAATACACCAATCATAAGTAATTTCCATCCAATGATTCATAACCTTTTCATAACGTTCAGGAATAAAATTAACCTTATTATCTTTATCTTTTTGATTTTCTAAAACCCTATCGGCAAGTGGCCTCATCTTTACAAACCATTGCTTAGATAAGTATGGTTCAACAACAGCATCACTTCTCTCACTATGTCCAACATTATGTACCATTTTAGAAACACTGATTAAAAGATCATTTGCTTTTAAATCTTCAAGTAATTTTTCCCTACACTCTTCCCTAGTCATTCCTTCATACTTAAAAGCATTCTTATTCATTGTTGCGTCGGGGTTCATTACTACTACTCTTTCTAAATTATGTCTAATTCCAACCTCAAAATCATTAGGATCATGTGCTGGTGTTATCTTAACAACACCTGTTCCAAACTCAGGATCTGCATGATTATCACCTACAATAGGAATTAACTTATTAACAATTGGAAGTATTACCTTTTTACCAATTAAATCTTTATATCTATCATCACTTGGATTAACTGCAACTGCCGTATCTCCAAATAAAGTTTCAGGTCTAGTAGTAGCTACATCTAAATACATTGACTTATCTTCAAGATAATACTTTAAATGATAAAATGCCCCCTCATCTTCTTTATAAATAACCTCTTCATTTGATAATGCTGTCATTTGAACTGGATCAAAGTTTATTATTCTTTCTCCACGATAAATTAACCCTTTATTATACAAATCAACAAACACTTTACGAACAGCCCTACTAAGCCCCTCATCTAAAGTAAATCTCTCTCTTGTATAGTCAACCGATAAACCTAGTTTTGCCCATTGTTTATGGATATTTTCTGAATACTCTTCCTTCCACTTCCAAGCAACCTTTAACCATTCCTCACGGTCCATCTCACGTGGTTTTATTCCTTCTTCTTTTAGCTTCTTATCAACCTTTGCCTGAGTTGCAATTCCAGCATGATCCATTCCAGGAAGCCACAAAGCATCATAACCATCCATTCTTTTATAGCGAATCATTATATCTTGTAAAGCTGTATCCCAAGCATGCCCTAAATGTAATTTTCCAGTTACATTTGGTGGGGGAATCACAACACAAAATGGAGTCTTACTCTTATCTTTTCCTGCTTCAAAATATCCTTTACTACACCACTCTTCATACTTACCTTGTTCTACTTTTTTATGATCATATTTCTTATCTAACATAAAAAATCCTCCTTATTAATTAACACCTTTATTTATAGCATCAAAACAAATTTCTCTTACTTTTTTCCATAATTTTTCACTTTCCTTATCGACACACACAGTACTTAAAAAAAGACCAAAGTTATCTGTTTCAACCAAAATATCTAAACTTATATCAAAATTAAAATCATAAATAAACCCAAGTGTAACAAGTGTTTCATCACTCTTAGATTTTATTTTATTTCTTTCAATTAAATGCCCATTTTTAAATGACTCTAATACTTCTTTTGTAACTTCATTAGCATTAAATTCCATCTGAAAATCAACAGCTTCACTTCTATAAATATCCACCTTATCCATATCACGTATCATCTTAGAAAAAAGCAATTCTTCATCACTGATATTTTGTTCATCTATTTTTATCTTATTATGATTAAAAATAGCACATTGTATTATCTTATCATATTTATCACTTTCTAAAAAATCACGAATATGACCATCTCTAAACAAATAGTCACAAGAATATTTAGCATGATCAATAGATGAATAGTCATCATAGCTAGAATAAAGTTTAAGTTGTTCAAATCTTCCTATGTCATGAAGAAGCCCAATAATCTTTGCAACAATAACTTTTTCTTTATCAAGATTAAGACGATTAGCAAGTTCTTCCATCAAATCAACAACTTTATATGTATGCCTATACTTAAGTGATATATCTTTATTCTTCATATCATACTCTAATACATATTTATCAAATACCTTTTTTGCTCTTTCAAAATCCATAAAAAAACTCCTCCTTCAAAAATAAAGGACGAGTTTTCCCGCGGTACCACCTTAATTCATAAGTAAAACTTATGCATCTTCATTCTATGTAACGTATAGTAACGAAACTACTTACTTTATTTCAGTAATTCAACTCCATTGCTACCTTCCATATTTCTTATATCTATTTTCACCAACCATAGACTCTCTAAATTAAGATGAATATGTACTCCTCAATTTCAATGTATTTAAAACAATATTAATTATATAGTAAAAATTTAATCATTACAAGTATTTATTGATGTTTTCATATTTTTAAAATTAACAAATCAGGAAACCAATTCTCCCTTTACAACACTTGAGTTTGATGATTTGGTAGCTATCATTTGATCAACTAATTCACTAGTTTCTGTAGTGTAATTTACTTTTATCAAGGTACTATCATTAGTTGCAGCACTAGAAAACATCGAACCGTATGAGGTAATATTAGGATTTGATATGGTAATAGTTGTTGTTAAGCTTCTACATCCATGAAATATACTATTCATTGTTGTTACTTTACTTGTGTCAAAGTTACTTAAATCTAAACTGGTTAATCCACTACATCCATAAAAC
>CANORV010000070.1 GCA_947569245.1 uncultured Mycoplasmatota bacterium
ATACTCTTTATCCCTTATATTGCATAATTTTTACTAACAAGGGAATTTATTCTTTTACAAAAGTATACACATTTATTATTGTAAACAAAAAGAACAGCTATTTTCTTCTGTTCTTTTTATCTAGTTTATCTGAAATTGCAGCAAGAACCACAATTAATAGTACTACATGTATTTTCTTCACAACATGAATATGATGGTTGATAAGTATGACGGAAAACATGATGATTTACAACTCTTGTTCTGATTGGACAAACATGTCTTTGCCCTTTTTTGATAGACTAAATTTCTACTCTTCCTAATAAAAAATCTATAGCATTTATTTGTTTTATACCACTATAATTTGCTGTATCATAATCTAAAGTTATTATGTACTTAGGATAATTATCATTTATAGTTTCAAGTGAATTTAATTCCCTTTTTAAAGTATCTTCATCCCTAACTGATAATGCAACTTGAATATATTTTAATCCATCATTATTTTTTACAACAAAATCAACTTCATTATTACCATTTTTTCCTATAAATATTTCATAATTTCTTCTTTTTAATTCTAAAAATATTATATTTTCAAGTATACTACCTAAATCTTTTATTTCTCCTAATAAATATTTTCTTAATCCTAAATCACATACATAATATTTATCTCCAGTTTTCAAATATTCTTTACCCTTTATATCATATCTAGATATTTTATATATTATATAACTATCTAACAAATTAGATAAATATGATTCAATAGTATTAACTGAATTTTTTCTATTATTAGAATTTAAAGTATTACTTATTTTATTAGTAGAAATTAACTGTCCTATATTATCAAATACAAATTTTATAACACTATCTAATATCATTACATCTTTTATATTATTTCTAGATATAACATCTTTTAGTAAAACTGTATTATATATACCATCTAAATAATTTCTTATTAATTCTTTGTCATCATTAATAGATAATAAATAAGGAAAACTACCATTTTCTATGTAATTTTGGTATTCTTTTAGTTCGTTTGAGGATTTTATACCACTTAGATACTCTTTAAAAGATAAAGGTAACATATGTATTTGCATATATCTACCAGTCAAAAATGTAGCAAGTTCTCCAGATAACATATAAGAATTAGATCCCGTTATATAAATATCGACATTATCTTGAATAAATAGACCGTCTACGACTTTTTCAAAATTTTCTATTACTTGAATTTCATCTAAAAATATATAATTCATCTTACCAGTTACTAATCTACTTTTTATATCATCATATAAAGCTTTCCAATTATCATATTTGTTATCATCAGGATTTTCAAAGTTAAAACTTATTATTTGGTTATCATTAACATTATTTTCAAGTAAATATTTTTTATAAAGTGTAAACAAAGTAGATTTACCACATCTTCTTATACCAGTAACTACTTTGATTATTTTTTTATCTTTCAATTTTACTAAAAAATCTAAGTATTCTTTTCTTTCTAGCATATTCAATCACCTATAAATATTATATTACTTAATTATTGTTTTGTAAAGTTTTTTCATTTAAATGAAAAAACTAACTTATTTTGACAATTTTTTCATTATCATTTTGGGTTATATATGTATATTTGAAACTAAATGCTAATTTAGTTAATTAAAATTAACCATAATATTTACAGTTTTATTCTCAAATACTTCTATTTTATCAATCAAATTGATTATTAGTTCCCTACTAAGTTCTTTCATAGATAAAAATTTTTTAATGTATTCTCTAATCATTTTATTTTTAGATTCTTCATTTACATTTTCATTAATATTATCATTTAACACATCATATCTGTTTTGTTTAGTTGCTAATTCATTTTCTAATTTTAATTTTACCCTTTCAAATTGTTCTTCTGTTATTTTTTTATTTAATTTATCAATATAAATAACATCTAAATTATCATTTATTTGTCTAATATCATTAGTTAGCATTTCTAACTCTTTTATATTATTAACCTTATTATCTTCATCCAAATTATTTAATACATTACTTTCAATTTTATCTTTATTAATATAGTTTAAACACATTTCAGTTAAAGATTTAACAATCACTTTTTCTAACTCATCATAATTATTAGAATGAGTAGTACAAAGTTTTTGCTTCATATAAGTCCTATAATAATTACAAATAGTATAACATCTGTTATCTCTTTTTCTTCTAGATTGGATTGATATTCTATGTCCACAATTTCCACAATATAAAAGTCCATCTAGTAAATGAATTTCTTTTTTTTCATTTCTCCCTTTATTTTTAGGTATTCTCATTTGAACTTCATAAAATGTCTCTTTATCAATAATTGCCTTATGAGTATTTTCTACGACTATATAATTATTAGGGTCATTTCTAATCACTTTTTTTACTTTATAATTCACTTTACTTCTTTTATTTTGAATCATATCACCTATATACATTCTGTTTGTTAAAATATCCCTAATTGTTTTAGAATGCCACTGTCCATACTTTAAATTATAATTATTTTTCCATTCAAAATTATAATACTGAGCAGGTGTTTTTACTCCTTCATTTGTAAGTTGTTTAGCTATTTTGAAAAATGATAAACCTTCTAAACACATATCAAATATTCTTTTAACAACGATTGCTTGTTCTTCATTTATTACCAAATGATTTTTATCATCTTTATCTTGATTATATCCAAATGGAGTCCTACCTCCTACCCACTTTCCTTCTTTCATTTTTGCTTTTAAACTAGATTTTATTTTTTTTGATATATCCTTGGCATACATATCATTCATTATTGCTTTAAATGGTGCAATATCATTATTTGAACTATCTAAAAAAGTATCTATATTATCAGTAACTGCAATATATCTCACATTATGTTTCGGAAAGTATTTTTCTATCAAATTTCCTGTTCCAATATAATCTCTTCCTAGCCTAGACATATCTTTGGTAATAACCATATTTATTTTACCTAATTCAATATCTTTAAGTAATCTATTAAAGTCTGGTCTATCAAAATTAGTACCACTATATCCATCATCGGTATAAATATCATAAACTCTTAAATTATTCTCTTTCACATATTGAAGTAATAAACTTTTTTGATTTGTAATACTCTCACTTTCTAGAGTCTTATCATCATCTTCTCTAGATAATCTTATATAAAGTCCAACATTATATATCTTATTTATACTACTAATCAATTTTCTCCACTTCCTTGAGAAAATCCCATACATGATGATGGTACTTCACACTTTTTATTTTTACAAATCATTAGAATATATTTTTTTAGTTCTTTTTTTAATACATTTATAAATATTTCATTAATATCATTTTCTCTTTGAAATATATAATTTATATTGTACTTATCCATATATTTTAAGCTCCTCATTTAAATTTATGGTTAAATAACGAATTTTAGTAATAATAAACTGTGTAAATTTAAAATTACACATATATTTAGTATTACTTATAAGCACTAACTCTCTTCATAATTATCATAAAAATCTTCCCCTTTTTGCATGATGCATGATACCTCCACTAAGATTAAGAGTCATGTTATAAAGTATAAAAAGTTTTGTATTCATAATTTAATAAATTATAAAATAGCAGGATAAGAAAGTTGTGTACCAATACATATTTTCCATTTTAAAATAAGGAAAAATATATACACAATTCTTATTTTGCACTTGCAAAATTCATTCTACTTTCTAAAATAATATAAAGGAAATTTTCTTATTTTATAATACTTTATGGCATATAAAAACATCCTAAAATTCTTAAACTAATAAAAATTATAGGATGATTAAATTTTTAATTATTTTCTTCTATTTCAAAATTTAATAACTCTTCACAGATTTTCCCATACAAATCTTGTTCGTGTTTTATTGTATCAATTAAAAACATTTTATCAGTTGTATATTCTTTTAACCCTCTCATATAATAAGGCTTATCATCATCAAGTACAATAAATGGCATAATATTATTTTTCAAACATTCCTTAAACATTATAATTCTACCAACTCTTCCATTGCCATCACCAAAGGGGTAAATTTTCTCAAAACTATAATGAAAATCAATAATATCTTCTAAAGTAATATTAGTTTTAGAATTATATTGAGCAAGTAATTCATCAATTTCTTCTTCAACTTTCTCTGGTGCAGTTGTATTAATAACATTAACAAGGCCTATCATGTTTGGAACTATTTTAAATCCCCCAACATTATATCTAGGATTTTCCTCATCACTCGTATTTCTTTTTAATATCTTATTCATTTCGATAATCATTTCTTTAGATAACTTATTATCAACATTATCTAACATATAATCAAATAATTTAAAATGATTCTTAGATTCAGTTAAATCATCTAATTTTATCAAATCATCATTCTTAGGAATAAAAGATGAAGTATCAAATATTGCTTCAGTTTGTTCACTAGTTAATCTGCTACCCTCAATTTTATTTGAATTATATGAAAAATTAACTTGAGAATAATGATAGATGTTACCTTTAAATTTTGATTCTTTTTGTTTGATTAATTCCTTTTTAATTTTACTTATATCCATATTACATAACCTCCAATGAAATATTAATACCATTTTCACAATGCTTATAAAACTCTAAAACATTTAGATGAAATATTGGTTTTTTATAATTATATATACAAAGATTATTTTTATTATAATTATTATTTAGTTCATATATAATAAATTTATCTCTTACTGAGGCTAATAAATCTTTTAAAGAATTATATTCATGTATACCTTTGAATCTTTCCCATGAATGTTCAAACCAATAATATTTATTATTTTTTTCAAAAGTTAAAAATGTATGAGTAGGACATCTATCATTGTCATAATGAACTATAAAATATGTTTTAATATTCCAATCATTTCCTTTAAAATAATATCTTTCTAGTTCTACTTGATCCCAACATACACCAACTTTGTTTTTAATAATTTCCTTAGGAGATTGTAATACATAATTATCTGAATATGTTTCATCAACTAGAACGTGTTTTTTATTATCCTTATCAATCCAACCATAATCAATATTTTTCATTAAATCCATTATTTCAAATTCATTATAATAATTCCATATATTTAATTGACCTTTAGCTTTAATAGGATGTTCTAATGGTGTTATATTTTCTAATATCCATGCATATCTTCCTTCTTCATATTTGCCACAAATATATTCCTGATGGTTATTCTTTTTCATATTCGTTACATATTCTTTTGTCATATAAATACATTCAACTAAAGTACATTTACAAATTATATAACCAAAATTTAAGGGTATATCATCTAAAAGTGACATAAATTCTTTATTTTCTTTCCAATCTTTTGGAATAGAAGTAGCACTAGCATGAATATATAATTCACCACGATAATCCGTCTTCCAACTTCTTGTTTCAACTAACTTCTTTTTTTCTTTTATTAATGTAGCACATGGCTCTGTCAAACTTAATACTTTCATTTTTTATCACCTTCAATTTTTACCATTCAATTATATTTAAGTTATCAAATCTATTTTGCCAACTCGCTACTTTTTTATCATATAATTCCTTAGAATTTCCATTATGTTTTATAGGTCTAATCGTTCTACTATAAATATCACTTAACCCATATGG
>CANORV010000071.1 GCA_947569245.1 uncultured Mycoplasmatota bacterium
CTTGATTTAAGTAGTTTTAATACAAGTCAAGTAACAACAATGGAGAATATGTTTAATGAATGTGTAAGTTTAACCAGTCTAGATTTAAGTAGTTTTGATACAAGCAGAGTAACAAGTATGTCATCTATGTTTTATTACTGTAGAAGTTTAACCAGTCTAGATTTAAGTAATTTTAATACAAGCAGAGTAACAACAATGAGATCTATGTTTTATGGATGCAGTAGTTTAACAAGTTTAGATATAAGTAACTTTAATACAAGTCAAGTAACAACAATGGGATCTATGTTTTCTGGATGCAGTAGATTAACAAGCTTAGATATAAGTAACTTTAATACAAGTAAAGTAACAAGAATGTCATCTATGTTTTCTGGATGTAGTAGTTTAACAAGCTTAGATTTAAGTAATCTTGATACAAGCAGAGTAACAAGTATGTCATCTATGTTTGAAAGATGTAGTAGTTTAACAAGCTTAGATATAAGTAATTTTAATACAAGTCAAGTGACAACAATGGAATCTATGTTTTCTGGATGTAGTAGTTTAACAAGCTTAGATTTAAGTAATCTTGATACAAGCAGAGTAACAAGTATGTCATCTATGTTTGAAGGATGTAGTAGTTTAACCAGTCTAGATTTAAGTAATTTTAATACAATACAGGTAACATCAATGAGTTACGTGTTTGCTAACTGTACTAGTCTAACAAATTTAAATATAAGTAGTTTTAATACAAGCAAAGTAACATATACTGGGAGTATGTTTTCAAGATGTAGAAGTTTAACCAGTCTAGATTTAAGTAATTTTGATACAAGCAAGGTAACAACAATGAGATCTATGTTTTATGGATGCAGTAGTTTAACAAGTTTAGATATAAGTAACTTTAATACAAGTCAAGTAACAACAATGTCATCTATGTTTTATGGATGCAGTAGTTTAACAAGTCTCGATTTAAGCAGTTTTGATACAAGCAAAGTAACAAAAATGAATACTATGTTTTATGGTTGTAGCAATTTAACAACAACTATTTCCATATCAAATCCTAACACAACTTCATATTTATCTATGTTTTATAGTGCTGCAGTTAATGGTGGTGCTTCTATAAAAGTAAACTATACTACAGAAACTAGTGATTTAGTAGACAAAATTATAGCAACTAAATCATCAAACTCAAATGTTATAAAGGGAGAACTCATTTCTTAATATAAATTAAAGACACTAAAAGATCAAAAAATCTTAACCAGTGTCTTTTCTAATTTATTTTTACAAATATTCTTTTACATTTTGAAAAATTGATATATAATTAAATAATGTGGAGAGTGGTAGGATGAATCTTAAGTTTAATAGTGAAGAAGAACTATATGAAAAGCTACTTCCTGCCCTAAGAAGTAAAAACAGAGAACTTAAATTTGCCGGTTTTAAAATGACAGAAGAAGAAATTTGGAAACTTCTAAAAGAGCATGTATGGAAAAACAAAAAGGATCTTTCAATTAGTAATATCGTTAGTGATATCTTTTCACTTACAACAACCGAAATTGATTCCTTTATAAATTCTAATTAGTAATGGAGATGAGTTGATATGTCTAAAAGTTTAAAAATTGAAACAATCGATGAATTGCTAGAAAAAGCCAGTGTATATATTCCAGAAGAAGAAAACATCAAATTAATTAAAGAGGCTTATGACTTTGCCGATTTAAAACATAAAGGACAATTTAGAAAGTCAGGTGAAGGTTATATAATTCATCCATTAAATGTTGCTTTGATTTTAACAACAATATATTCAGATACTCAAACTATCATGGCAGGATTACTTCATGATGTTTTAGAAGACTGTGACTGTACAAGAGAAGAAATGGAAGAAAAATTTGGACGTGAAGTTACAAACCTTGTTTATGGAGTTACTAAACTAGGTAGAATTAACTTCTCAACTGAAAATGAATATTTAATAGAATATTACAAAAAAATAATAGTAGGAATGAGTGAAGATGTCAGAGTTATTATCGTAAAACTTGCTGATAGACTTCATAACATGAGAACCCTTTGGGCACTTCCCGAAGAAAAACAAAAAAAGATTGCCAAAGAAACAGAAGAAATTCTTGCTCCAATTGCTCATCATTTAGGTATTCATAAAATCAAATCAGAATTAGAAGATTTATCACTTCGTTATTTAAAACCAGATGTTTTTTATGATATTGCTGAAAGATTAAATAAAACAAAAATAGAACGAGATAACAATGTTCAAGAAATGCTCCAAAACGTTACGGAACTTTTAACAGAACATAATATTCCACATGAGATAAAAGGTCGTGCTAAAAGTATTTATAGTATCTATAATAAACTTGACAAAGGTAAAAAATTCAGTGACATATTTGATCTTCTAGCTCTTCGTATACTAGTAGACACCGAACAAGAATGCTACCTAGTTCTTGGAATAATTCATTCTAAATTTAAGCCTATTCCAAAAAGATTTAAAGACTACGTAGCTATGCCTAAACCAAATATGTATCAATCACTTCATACTACTGTTTTTGGAATTGATGGTTGTCTTTTCGAAATTCAAATTAGAACATACCATATGGATGAAATAGCGGAAAATGGAATTGCTTCTCATTGGGCCTACAAAGAAAATAGAGACGCCGTTGCTAATTTACAAAACACAACCGAACAAAAATTACAATTCTTTAAATCGATAATTGAATTAAATGAAGACAAAATGAGTAGTGAAGAATTTGTAAATAGTGTTAAAAATGAGGTCCTTAACAATAATATCTACTGCTTTACTCCAAAAGGAGATATTATCGAACTACCAAAAGACGCAACTCCGATAGACTTTGCTTACAAAGTACACACCAGAGTAGGAGAAACAATGATTGGTGCCCTCGTTAATAATGCTATTGTTCCACTTGATTATAAATTAAAAAATAATGACATAGTAAAAATAAATACTAACAAAAACTCTAAAGGACCATCAAAGGAATGGTTAAACATAGTAAAAAGTACACAAGCAAGAAATAAAATAAAAGCTTTCTTTACTAAAAGTGAAAAAGAAGTTTACTTAGAACGTGGCAAAGAAGCTTTAGAAAAAGAGCTAAGAAGAAGAAAAATTGCCTTTAGTGACTTTTTTAATAATACTAACACATCTAAAATAAAAGAAGAACTTCATCTTGATAATAATGACGATATTTACTTACAAATTGGAAATGGGAAATATTCAGCATCAACAATTGTAAACGTAATATATAAACGAGAAGAAGATAAAATTATCATCAAAAAAGCCCCGCCTAAAGTAACTTTTAACGAAGCTGACATAGTAGTAGATGGAATCGATAAAGTTAAAGTAAATTTAGCTAATTGTTGCAATCCTTTACCAGGAGATGAAATAATTGGGTATATTTCTAAAGGAAATGGAATAAGTGTTCATAGAAGAACATGTCATAATCTAGAATACCTAGATAATAGAATAGTACCTGTTCACTGGAATAGTCTAACTAATGATAAATACCTAACTATTATTCTAATACACACATCAACAAGAGACTATAAATTACTTGATATATTACAAAAGGTAAATGTTTTTGATGTTAATATCGAAAGCTTTAGGACAATACCAAGAGTAGAAACAACTATATATGAAGTAAATATGTATGTAAAAAGTTTAGAACATTTATCAAACATCATAAAAGAACTAGACAAATTAGAATATGTGACTAAAATAGAGAGGGCAATAAGATAATGAGAGTTATAGTACAAAGAGTTTTATCATCATCTGTTGAAGTAGATAATAAAATAAAAGGAAAAATTGACAAAGGATTCATGCTTTTAGTAGGTTTTACAGATACTGATAACGAAAAAACATTAAAAAAAATGGCTGATAAAATATTAAGACTTCGTATTTTTGATGATGAAAATGGTGTTATGAACAAATCTATTTTAGACTTTTCTAATACATCTATCTTATCAATTTCTCAGTTTACACTCTATGCAGATACTACTAAAGGAAATAGACCGAGTTATGTAAAGGCTTTAAATAAAGAAAAAGCTATAAAACTATACGATGAATTTAATAATATTTTAAAAGAAAGTATTAAAGTAGAAACAGGCATTTTTGGTGCTGATATGAAGGTTAAATTAATAAATGATGGACCAATAACAATTACTTTAGAAAGTGAGTGATATATATGTTAAAAGATAAAATAAATTTTAAACTTATTAATTTATTAGTATTAATGATAATTGCTTATATAGTTATTAAAACATCTGGCTATTGGGGTGGGATTTTTCTAAAAGTTTTAAATATATCTTTACCCTTTCTACTAGCCTTTGCCTTTGCTTACATTATGCATCCATTTGTCAAAAAATTAGAAGAAAAAGGTGTTAGAAAGAACCTTGCTATCTTTATAATTTTAGGGGTGTTTTTTGTTTCAATAATTGGTTTATTGTGGCTAACACTACCAGTTATCTATGAACAATTAGTGTTATTTAGTAAGTCAATTGTTCAAGTAATCACTGATTTATCAAGTAAATATGACTTAAATCTTGGTGAATATCAGAAATCTATAACGGATATGTTAAATGAATTAATTAAATACATCGGAACCTATGTATCAACTGGTACAATTAGTTTTGTTAATACAAGTATAAAAGTTTTAACAAATACTATTATTGTTATTATTGTTGGAATTTATTTTTTGGCAGATATGGATAACATTAGAAAAAAAATAAAGGGCTTCTTTAGAAAATGTAGCAAAAGAAGCTATAATTTAGTAAAAAGAATGGACAATGAAATTGGAAATTATTTTCATGGACTTGCTATATTTATGATTGTTCAATTTGTCGAATATTCTTTCCTTTTTTGGATAATAGGGCATCCTAACTGGTTACTTTTAGGAACACTTGCTTGTGTTACAACAGTTATTCCTTATTTTGGTGGACTTATCACTAATATCATAGCAGTTATAACAGCAAGTGTTATATCAACACCATTGTTTATACTTAGCTTAGTAGTAACTTTAATCTTTCCAAATATCGATGGATATGTTATATCACCTAGAATATATGGAAAAACAAATAATATAAACCCAGTTGTTGTAATATTTATAGCAGCAGTATTTAGTAGTATCTTTGGTATAATAGGAATGGCTATTGCACTTCCATCATACTTATTAATTCGTTGTTTCTTTGAAACTTACTGGGATGATATTAAAGAAAAATTTGAAGAAGTAAAAGAAGGTAAAGAAGATTAATTCTTAAAGACTCATTTTATAATAAGATGGGTCTTTAATTTATAAAAAAATGTTACTATTCACAGTGGTTTTTGAAAAATATGATAAAATTTAGAATTTATAAGGGTTCGTTCAGTTTTCCTAAAATTTCATTAAAACTGACATTTTTATAAAAATGGGTATGAATTATTAAAAAATAATAGATTTTATACATCTAATCCAAAAAATTATTTCAATTTACTATCAAAGTAGGGAATACTAAATTTCATAAATTGGGCTGTGAATAGTACAAAAAAATATCAAAAATATATAAATATTTGTGAATAATTAGTAAAAATGTCTCTATTTTTCTTATCAAATAATTAGTAAAA
>CANORV010000072.1 GCA_947569245.1 uncultured Mycoplasmatota bacterium
TCTTCTTTTTTATTATAATCAAGCCTTTCTGATGTTATCGTTACACTTTTTACTGAAACTGGACTAGCTAATGCACTTGGTATTAGAATAACTCCCACTAATAATAGCATTAGACTTAAACCTACTAACACCTTTTGAACTCTATTTAACTTTAACCCTTTTACTTTAAGATGCTCCTTCATTTTATCACCATATCATCCTCATATTTTATAAACCAATTATAACAAAAAAACAACTTAAAGTATATAAAAATCAAACAGTTTTAATAAAAAGACTATAAACAAAAGATAAAATTAATGTACTACATACTCCGCTTCTTAATATCATTTACTCTAAATATAAACATAATAAATATATTAAATATATTAAATTAGACTAAAAAGCAAAAAAAGACTCTACCAGTATAAATATAATAAAACAAATTTTTACAATTCATATCTTTATAAATCCTCATATAACAACTTCTCTATTAATATCATTATAAGAAGCCAATTAATTATAACTAAAAAAATGAATACTAAAAATTAGTATCCATCTAAACCTTATTTATCAGATTTTTTCTTATCCTTATCAAATGTTTCTCCTAAAATTGTACCAGTTGTAACTAAATCTTGTAAATTACTTGGAACAATTATCTTTGTTGATTGACCATTTGCAACATTAACCATAGCTTCATAACTCTTAAGTTTTAAAACAGCTTCATCTACCTTTGCATCCTTCAACAATTTTAAAGCATCTGCCTGTGCTGCTTGAATTTTAAGAATTGCTTCAGCTTCACCTTCTGCCTCACGAATATGTGTTTCTCTTTTAGCATCAGCTCTTAAAATTGCACTTTCTTTTTCACCCTCAGCAATAAGAATAGCGGCTTTTTTCTCACCTTCAGCACGAAGAATTGCCTCACGTCTTTCACGTTCAGCCCTCATTTGTTTCTCCATTGCCTCTTGAATATCTCTTGGTGGAATAATATTTTTAACCTCTACACGATTAACCTTAATTCCCCAAGGATCAGTTGCCTCATCTAATATTGAACGCATTTTTGTATTAATAATATCACGTGAAGTAAGAGTTTCATCAAGTTCTAACTCACCAATAATATTACGTAATGTTGTTGCCGTCAAATTTTCAATTGCACTAATTGGATTATCTACACCATAAGTATAAAGTTTAGGATCAGTAATTTGAAAGTAAACTACTGTATCAATCTGCATCGTAACATTATCCTTTGTAATAACTGGTTGTGGTGCAAAATCCTTAACAATCTCTTTCAATGTAACATCTTGGGCAACACGATCAATAAAAGGTACTACATAATGAACTCCTGTTTGTAAAGTTCCATAATAACTTCCTAACCTTTCAACAACCTTAGCACGTGACTGAGGTATAATTTTAATACCAGTAATAAGAATTATCAAAATAATAATTACAATAATCCAAAACCACATATCACTTTTCCTCCTCTTCCTTTAATCTAACTCGGAGTTTAACTCCATCTATAGCAAGTATTTCTACTTTACTACCAACATCTATTTCATTAGGTGAAATAGCACTCCATCTTTTACCATCAACACTTACTTCACCGCCACTAATAGTAATTTTTTCTGTAACAATTCCAGTAAGTCCAATAATCCTATCCAAATTAGTAGGAATAATTTTTCTTGTTTTAACTCTATTAATAAATTTTTTCGTACAAAGTAACATCACTGTACTAACAACTACAAATACTGTTAACTGAATAAAAATATTCTCTGTTAAAAGTGATACAAAACAGCAAGCTAAAGCCCCCACTATAAACCATATTGAAACAAGATCAACAGTAATTATCTCAATAATAACTAATGCTAATAATATAAACAACCAAGTAATAGTAGACATAACATCACTTCCTAATAATATTATACTATAAATTTTAACATTATACTATTTTTTTAATTTTAGAACTTCAGAAACATAACAACTTCCACAAAGTGACTCATAAGAAACTTGCATACCATCATCTATTACTATGCTTTCTCATACATTAGTAAAATCATTATCCACTTTTCTACCATTAAAACTAGCTTTTTTTTACATCTACAAATAGTTAGTATTTCTGCAAGTTCATCTGCAAGTTCAAGTAATCTAGTACTTTCATCAAATCTATTAATCTTAAAATCCGTCCTAAGTCCAAATGCTATAACAATAAAATCATATATTTTAGTAATAAGAAATAACTCATCAACTTGTTTTCGTTTTAAAAAATGTCTCTCATCTACTAAAATAGAATCGACATTTTTAAAATGTTTTTTATACTTTTTAATCAAAGAATCATCAGGATTAACAACATCAAAAACATCCACACTAATGCCAATTCTAAATACAATTTTTTTACCACCATTAGTATAATAGCTGGTTTTAACAAAAGAGTCTTTAAACCTCTTTCCCTATAATTATAATCGGTTTATATTAAAATAGCTGTTTTCCCTACATTCATTGCACTATACTTAAAATGTAATTTTGCCATAACAATTTTTCTCCTAAAATTAATATCAAAGAAAAATTAAACACCAACACTAATTGTTTCAGGAAGTGTACTACCACCATCAATAACTATCTCAGCACCTGTAATATAAGTTGCTTCATCACTAGCCAAAAAGACAGCTAAATCACCAATTTCATTTATTTTACCAAGTCTACCCATAGGAATTGCACTAGCAATATCATTAATTACACTATCAGGATCATCCTTATTACTTTCCTCAGCAATTCCCTTAACCATAGGGGTTTGAATATATCCTGGACAAATTGCATTAACTGTTATCCCATCTGGAGCATATTCTACAGCCATAGCCTTAGTAAAACCAATCAAAGCTGCTTTAGTAGTTGCATAAGCAACCTCACCTGGGTCAGCTACTTTCATTCCAGTAACACTACTCAAATTAATAATACGTCCATACTCCTTTTCAATCATGTGACCAATAACCTCTTTAGTAACATTCCAAGTACCTTTAATATTAATATCAAAATGATAATCTCTAACCTCATCTGTCATTTCAATAAAAGTACAAAGTTTAGCAACACCAGCATTATTAACTAAAATATCAATATGCCCATATTTTTCAATCGTAGCATCAACTGCCTGCTTTACCTTATCCTTATCCCTTATATCAACCTTAAATCCCAAAACATCATAACCTTTTTCAACCAAAAGCTTTTCAACTTCATATACCCTATCAGAATAGTCAAGTATTACAACACTTGCCCCATTTTTTAAAAACATCTTTACAACACCAAGTCCATTTCCCATTGCACCACCTGTTACAATAGCAACTTTTCCCTCTAATCTTTTCATATTCTTCCTCCTATAACATATTTTTTCTTTTTAAAATCCAAGCAACAAATAATGATAAAACAATTGATATCAAAATAAGTATCAAAAATGCAAACTCATTAGTAGCAAAATCCCCCAAAGGAACATTCATTCCCATAAATGATGCAACCATTGTAGGTACAGAAAGAACAATTGTAATACCAGCTAAGAATTTCATAATAACATTTAAATTATTAGAAATAATCGTTGCAAAAGAATCGGTCATACTACCTAAAATATCCCTATATAAATTAGACATATCAATACTTTGATCATTTTCTATCATTGCATCTTCTAAAAGTTCCATATCATCTTCAAATAATTGAATAATACTACCTTTTTCAATTTTATCTAACACAACTTTATTACTTTTAAGTGATGTTGTAATATAAACTAAACTTTTTTCTACTACTAAAAGTTTTGCCAAATCTTTGTTTTTGGTAGCCTTAAACATCTTATCCTCTGCAAGTTCTATTTCATTATTAATATTTTTTAAATACTTAAGATATAAAACAGATACTTTATAAAGTATTTGAATAATAAATCTACTCCTTTTAACAGTTGAAAAATCCTTTACTCGATCAAGTTTGAAATCATTTAAAGCCTCAGTATCGGTAAGAGATATGGTAATAACATATCCATTTAACTCAAGTATTGCAAGAGGAATTGTATCAACTACAGTAAAATTTCTCTTACTTTTTCTATATGGAACATCTATAAATATTATTGTTTGATCATCCTCAATTTCAATTCTAGGTAATTCATCATCATCTAAAATATACTTAATAAAATCTTCTTTTACACCAATTTCTTCTATTAATTTTTTTATTTCTTCATCTGTTGGTTTTATCAAATCAATCCAACAACCAGGAGTAAATTCTTTTTGTTCAATTAACTTGCTAGTACCACTTTCTTTGTTATATATTTTTAACATAAAAATTCCTCCTTACAATATCAATTATAATACTATTACTTCTAACAAGCAATCTTTTTAACACCTAAAGAAAAAAAGATGTCAATGACTTAACATGACATCTAATTGTAATGTATAACATAAAGACCATGATTTGGATTTTCTTTTCCTATTATATTGTAATATACAAAATTAGAGTTTCCATTCATAAAATTTCCTGCGTTAGCTACATAAGCACTAGTAGTGACACCATTTCCTGGAGCAGCAATAACATGTTCTCTAATCCATGTACCATTAACTTTTTTTAAGAAATGTAAATAAACTTTATAAGTACGTGGTGACCCCCATCCACACGTATAATCCCAACTACTACAATTTTCAAGTATACGATACGTTGCTGTTTTAACTATTATTTTGTTAACACCAAGATGGGTAAAGGCAGAAGCAGATCCATAAGTAGAACTAGGACCATACACTGACTCAGGAATAGTCGGAGTATTAATACCATAAGCACCAGTTGGACTTATATAAATACCAGCATCTCTTCTATACGTTCTATTTTCATATTGAAGATGAGCTGTTGTTCCTCACCCATTCCCATATAATCAGCTAATGGCCAATCCCAACCAGGAGTATATGCCATACCTTCAACATCATAAGTACGGTAACTTCCAGGATTTTTTGTAGAGTTTTCTTTAGTAACACCTCCATTTGCCGTATTAAAAGTATATCTATCGATTATATCATAATTTGAGTAACCTCTATAAATATTCACCTGAACAGATGTGGAATTACCAAAATGTTCAATTCCATCAACACTATAAAACTTACCTTGACCGGATTGAAACATATTACCATTAATAACAGACATACTAGTACCATTAACTCTAACTGTAAAGCCGCAAAATCTTCCATAATAACTATTACTCCTAGTAGATCTATACAAAGAACCCCCTGCAATAAAGAAAGTATTATCGTTAACTCTAACAGCACGTAGACTAGAATCCCCACAAGAATCAGAACCATTTTTAAGAGTGATAACAGGACCATAAGATATTGTTCCATTACTATTTAAGGTAAGAACTTGTGCCTTAACCCATGAATTATTATAAGTTCCAATCTCAGGTAAATAGTTTATTCCATTAGTAATCTTTATTTTCTGACTGCTATTAAGAGGAACATAATATCCTTCTTCTAGTGCATCTCCTATTCTTACTAAAGTAGGAGAACAGCTTTGAGTATTACAAGTAACTTTTTCATTTGAGATTGTACAGTTTT
>CANORV010000073.1 GCA_947569245.1 uncultured Mycoplasmatota bacterium
GTACTGGTTTACATTTTTTTATAAAAATTTCCAGTTTCTACTTGAAATTCAGGATTACAACAAAATTGTAATTTTTCCTTTTTAAAGATACTTATTAACGCATTTTATAAAATACTCATCTGTCATTCCAGCAATAAAATCAATTACCATACGCTTAGGATGAGTGTTTTTTAAATATGTACTATTCATATTATTTAAGAAAACTTGGTATATTTCACTACTTCTATTGTTTTTATTTATATCGTTTAAATAATGTGAAAATAATAAGTTCATTCCTTTTTCGTAAAACTCTATTGTATCTTTAGTATTAGCTTTTTCATATATGAACTTATAGTTAAAATCTTTTAAATCTTTGATAGCATTTAAAATATTATCACTTATTTTAATATATGGCTTATCTAGACTATTGTTAATAATATCTACAATAATTGTATTAACTATTTCTCTATTGGTAGTTCCTAAAACATCTGTAATACTATCTGGTAAATCTGTTTTTTTAAATACCTTTAGTTCAATACCATCTTCAATATCTCTACCAAGATAACCAATAATATCACTTATTCTTACTACACATCCTTCTAGGGTCATTGGTCTTAGTTTTTTTAATAGACTTTGGTCTTTGTAACACCTATTGTATTCTTCGATGAATTCTTCCTTACTTTTATTAATAGGTTCATATATTCCCTGAGGCATTTCACCGTTGTGACACATTATACCATCTAATGTTTGAAGGGATAAATTACATCCCCTTCCTTCTCTTTCAAGGGTTAGATAAGTTCTGACGCTTTGAATATTATGATTAAAATATTCTTGAAGTTCCCTTTTTGATATATCATTTAAAATTCTTTCTCCAGTATGTCCTAAAGGAGTATGACCTATATCATGACCCAATGCTATAGCTTCTATTAAATCTTCATTTAATTTTAAAGCCCTTCCAATTGTTCTTGCAATTTTACTAACTAATTGAACATGGATAATTCTTTTACTTATATGATCATTGATACTGTAAGAAAAAACTTGGGTCTTATCTAAATATCTAGTATATGATAATGAATGAATTATTCTATCAGTATCATGAAAGAAGTTTGGTCTAAAATCACCTTTTTCTTCATTAAATCTAATGGCAGCAGTGCTTTTTGTTGCATATGGAGATAAATATTCTTCATGTTTTTTTAAGTTTTCCATTACTTTTTTTAGTTGATTTATGTTTTCCTTACTCATAATTTCTCCTTTATATTTTTATTCTCATCATAGAATATTCCTCTATATCGTCAGTTATTGTAGCTGGTAATTTTATTTTAAGAATTTCTTCAGGATGACAAGCTTTTTGTAAAATATTCATATCTTCATCATAAATAGTTTCAATAACAAAACCAATTACTTTTCCACTTGGAGTAAATATTTCAACCTCAGTATTTGGTTCAAAATAATTTCTTTCACTCAAAGTAACGATTTTTTTATTTTTATCATAAGCGGTTACTAAAGCAAGATAATCTTGGTTAGATAATTCCTGTCTTCCAGTATAATATTGGTCACTTTCATCAGCATTCTTCAAAAAATAATGGGTGCTTGTTTCACGATTTGCAACTCTTGCAAGTATTTTTTCTTGACTCTTTAAGAAGTCCTCTGTTAATGTTTTTTCATAACACTTATCAATTATTTTTCTATATGATGACATAACTGTTGCTAAATAATAATGAGAACGCATTCTTCCTTCTACTTTTAGGCTTCTTATATTTATATCAATCATATCTTGAATATATCTTGCCATATTTAAATCTTTTGTTGCCATAGTGAATTTATTATTACAAGAGTCTTCTTTATTTATATCAAAGGCAAATCGACATACTTGACTACATCCTCCTCTATTTGAGTCCCTGTTTGTTAAGTAGTTTGATAAACAGCAACGTCCACTATAAAATGTACACATTGCTCCATGAATAAAAACTTCTATATCAATATTACATTCATCGATAATTTCTTTTATTTCACCCTTAGATAACTCTCTTGCTGGTACTACTCTATCAACTCCTAATGATTTTAAATAGTTGACAGCTTCTTTATTACAGGTAGAATTTTGGGTACTTACATGTACTTCAACATCCTTAAAGTTTTCTTTGATGTAGGAGATGATAAAAGGATCACTAACAATATAAGCATCAATTCCAGCAGCATATGTTTTTTGCAAATAGTCATATATTCCTTCAATATCCTCATTATGAAAAACAATATTAGTAGTTAAATAAACTTTTTTTCCTAGTTTATGAGCAAAATTGCAGGCTTCTTTTATTTCTTCAATACTAAAATTAGTTGCATTAGCTCTTAAGCTATATTCTCTGCCACCGATATATACGGCATCGGCACCATATAATAAAGTTATTTTTAAACGTTCTAAGTCCCCTGCTGGAGATAGTAGTTCTATTTTAGTTTTTTTAGTTGTTGCCATATTTTTTTACTCCTTTAATTTTGCTATATATAAAACACTTTAATATCTGTTTATATATAATTTGATTTTATATCTTTAGCTATTTTCGATTATTTTTTTACTTTGTAGATTGTTTTCTTATTAAAAAATCCTGTATCATTTCCTAAAATAGTCTCTAAGCTTGCAAGTTTTTTCTTATATTCAGAAGTATTAAGTATTTGAGGGATTTCTAAAATGTTTTTAACTGTTTCAACTATTTTTTCTTCTTCAATATATGTAGTATCAATTACTAAATAGGTTATACCACTTTCTATTAATTCTTTAATAAAATAAGTTCCATTTATAATATTTCCATATCTAATTGTCGTTCCTGTCATGTCTTCTGATATTAGGAATTTATCTGTTTTGTCTTTTTCACTTAAAATATATGTATCTTCTGTTTTCTTTTGATTATTGACCTTGAAATAATTAGACAATAAATTTCTCTTTGAATGAGACATGATTGGTTTACTTATTATATTTACAAAGAAAGACATTTTACTTTTTTCATTTATTTCAAGTATTTCTTCTAATGTTATTTCATTTGAGATATAACCATATTTAACGCCTTCATTGTAATAGAAATTAGCTGTATTATAATTAGTAACCATATGAGTTTGATTCCATACTAAGTCTAAATTAAGATTATATTTCTTTTTGATTGATGGAGTACTTAAATCATAATAAAGAACTCCTTTTACTGTTGTTTTATTTAAAAAGTTAAGAGATGCTTCTAAGTAAGATAATTCTTTGTTTTCAATCATTTTATTGATAGCTACATATAAGTTTACTTGATTACTTAAAGATTTTATTTCATCCAAACTCATTGTAAAAAGATATCCTGATGATAAGTTTTCAACTCCTACAATAAAAGTATTTATTCCTAATTTTTGATACTTTAAAATATCTTCTTTTTTTGAAGGTATTATTACATATTCCATAAGTTTCACTTCCTTAAAACACATTTATTATAACATGATATTATTAATATTTAGAACATTAATTTTAAAACTCTATACATTTAGTATAGAGTTTTAGTCTTAATCATAGTTTATTGCATAAAGTCCCTTAGATGAAACGTTATAATAGGCATAATTAATGTCATTACCAGTTAAGAGATCTCCATATCCTGGTGCTTGGATAACGTGTTCTCTAATCCATGTTCCATTAACTTTCTTTAAGAAATGTAAGTATACTTCATTGTTGTTAACTGCTGTTCTTACTATTAATTTATTTGTTCCAATTCTAGTAATTACTGAAGATTCACCTGATGAATCCTCTGCTTTTCCATAGATATCTTTTGGTCCATAGACACTTTCGTTAATAAAATATTGATAATTGTTATTTGCACCAGTAGGACCTATATAAATTCCTTCTTCCCCTTTTTTATAGTTATATACCCAAGCTGTTGTATTATCTTTCATACCTACGATTCCTTCTACTCCAGATTGATTCCACCCAGAAGTATAGGCAATACCTTCAATATCGTATCTTCTATAAGAACTAGGATTACGTATTACATATGGATCTTTAACAACTGAACCAGTATAAATATCATAGTTATATAAATGCATATAATCAGTTCCAGTTGATGATGGAACATTATGAATATTAACTCTTACTATGTTAGCAGTAAATTCGTCTTTACCATAGACAATACCATCTACTGAGTAGTTTCCTGTATCTAGGGTAATTATATTTTTGCTTAACATATTAAAGCTTGTGTTATTTACACTGACAGAAAAGCCACAAAACCTTCCATATTTTATAGTACTATTTCCTTTTTCTAGTCTTGATGCTCCAGCAATAAAAATTGTATTATCATTTACTCTAACACCTGTTACATATTTTTCACCACAGGCATCAAAGCCATTTGTAAGAATTGTAAAGGGTCCACTTGTAATTGTTCCATTACTATTTAAGTTAATTACTTGTGCTTTAACATAGGAATCATTATACCAACCTTTCTCAAATTCATGGTTACGTCCGCCCTTTACTAGAACTTTTTGACTATTGTTTAAAGGAATTATAACTCCATCTAAATAATCACCAACTCTTTTTATACTTGGAAAACAACTTTGAGTATTACAAGGAACGGTTTCTTCTGCTAGAGAGCAATTTTGTCCATTATAATTAGATTTTTTGTATACTTGCTTTACTCCTCCACCACAGGTTTTACTACATGTTCCATAGCCTGTTACAGTTGTACTTGAACAACAACTTTGAGTATTACAAGCTCTAGTTTCTGTTGATATTGTACAGTTTTGGTTATTATAGGTTGATTTTCTATAAACTTGTTGTACTCCTCCACCACATACTTTACTACAACTTCCATAGCCTGTTACAGTTGTACTTGTACAGCAACTTTGAGTATTACAAGGAACGGTTTCTTCTGCTAGAGAGCAATTTTGTCCATTATAATTAGATTTTTTGTATACTTGCTTTACTCCTCCACCACAGGTTTTACTACATGTTCCATAGCCTGTTACAGTTGTACTTGAACAACAACTTTGAGTATTACATTGTTGACTTATTGTCTTACTACTACAAGTTTTTCCAGTAAATTTATCAGTTGCTATCTTTTGTTGTGTTCCACCACCACATACTTTACTACAACTGCTAAAATTTTTAGGATATTGTACTTGGCTACATTCTAAATATATTTTGTAAGTATCAGTTGATGCTATACTATTTGAAATATTTCCAGCTTTATCTTTATACCAGACATATACTATTCTATTTTTTCCATCAAAGGTACCACTTAATGTTATATTTTTACTTGTTTGATAATTTTCAAAGTTACAATTATCAATATTATTTGACTCTTGAACACACATTTTACTTATTCCAGAACCACCAACATTGTCTGTTGCACTTAAATTTAGTTTGGCATTTAGTGTATTATAGTTACTATTTGTCGATACTAGTTTAATAGTTCCAGTTGGCTTTATCTTATCAATCTTTACAACAAATGTCTTCTTAGTTGATTTATTTTTTTCTTTATCAACAG
>CANORV010000074.1 GCA_947569245.1 uncultured Mycoplasmatota bacterium
ATTCGTAAACCTCCTCCTAAAATAATTCCAGTTTTATTTTAAAATGAAAGAAATAAAGAAAAAATCAAAAAAAAGTTGAAAAAATCACAAAAATGTGATATAATTTGCCTAATCAAGGGGTGATGATATGGTTAACCTAGAAAACGAAATTGAAAGAAAAACTGAAGAAATGAGAAACAGTGGAATTTATCCAGTAGTAAATCTAGAGATTTTCGATACAGTATCAGATTTAACTTTATCAGATTGGACTATAGAACATGAAACTGATGTTTTAGAAAAGTATACAGAATATTTAGAAACTGTTAATAATTTACCTAAAATTAAAAAGAATCATTTTCTACATGCCATTAAGAAATTTGAAATACAAAAGAATCATGCTTTAGAGAATGAAGATCCATACATGATATCATTATATATGGAAGGTAAAAAGCAATATGCAATTGACTACTTACTAAGAAATCAAAGATATCCACTAGAATCTCTAACAAGAGAAGAAATAATTAAAGCACACAAAAAAATATTAGATGGAACAACAAGTAAAAAATTTATAAAAAATGACTATCGTACTAATAACTTAGCATATGTACAAAAAAGTGGAAGACAACCACAGCAAATACATTATTTTTCTCTTCCATGCCAAGATATAGAAGAAGCCATCATGAATTTAACGATATACTATAATGGTATATTTCATGAAGATTACACCTTAATAAAATCAACTATTATTCATGGTCTAGTAGGTGCATTACAAATATTTAATGATGGAAACACTAGGTTTGCTCGTACACTACAAGCTTTAAAAATTTATGAATTAACAGAAAAGAATTTATGATATTACTTTGAATTACCAGCATTCTATACAAGTGATTCATACTTTGATTATCGTGAACAATATCGTAATAAAATTGCCGATATTGCCATAAATCCAGACAATGAAAGTTGGAATAACTGGGTTAATTTCAATCTAAATAGAATTGAAGACCAGGTATTTTACATGAATTCTAAATTAGAAAATTACCAAAAAAATATACAAGATAAAAGGAATGAGTATTTCATTCCTTTTTGTTTTTAAACTAAGTTAAACATACTATTAAAATTATAAACAAGTATTAACTATTTAAATAAATTACTAAATAGACCATCCTTTTCTGGTTTATGACTTGATTTACCAGTTTCTTTTTTTATTCTTCAATTACTTGATTTATAATTTATTTTCTGGTGTTATCCCATTTTTCTTCTATATCACTACTCCAACTAGCTATATATTTTATTGACTGTGATTTAATATAAGCACTATCAAAATCTTTATCCTTAATAACATTCTTTTTTTAAAATACAATAAAATTACATATCAACCTCATCATTTGCCAAAAAAAGAAATGACTAAATCATTCCTTAATGAACAAACGACAAGATTACGAAATACATAACAACTGCAATAACAACACCAATTACAAGTTGAATAACCGCATCTTTTACTCGTTTTCTTCTAATATCACATGCCCTAGCTAATCTACTATCATAAATTCTTACTATAAAATTAACAATAGATATAAAAGCTATTATATAAGGAAGAGCAAGTAAACAAGAAAATATAAAGACTTGAGCAAAATTTTCTTTATAAACAAAATGAATTCCCTCTATATCATCATCCTTATCAATAGGAAGCAAATAAATATCTGTTAAACCAGTATCACGAGAACCAACAGAATGCTTAGACATTGTTATATAAACAGTATTTCCGCCTCTTCGAACAGCCATAACCTTAGTTTTTAATGCCCCAACATCAGAATGTTCATAAAATAATAGCAATCTGTGCTTCTTAAAAAACGCATCACTCATATCATTAGTAAGGCTTTTCAAATTCTCTTCATACTTACTTTTATTAACCTTATTTTCTTTTAAAACACCCTCAATCATCTGAGAATACATAACTACTTCATCATTACTATTTAATATTATATAATCTCCATCAATATCCTTATTAAACAACAATGTTTCTTTATCAGAATAAGTAAATTTATAATACTTACCATGATATTTACTATTTGCAAATATTAAAAGAAAGACTCCAATTACAGTAAGTAAAATAATGAATGAAAGCCATACTTTTCGCATTTCCTTTATAACCTTTTGCCTTTTTTTCATAAACGTTCACCTCTATAATACTATTATAGATTTAGAATACCACAATATTAAAAAGTATTTCAAGTAACTTTTTCAAATTTCCTTTTTTTCTATAATTTTATCGACAATACCATAATCAAGAGACTCCTTACTATCCATAAAATAATCCCTTTCTGTATCGGCCTCGATTCTTTCTATTGGTTGAGAAGTATTACTAGAAAGAATTCTATTCATCTTACTACGAATTTTTAAAATGTGTTCTGCTGCAATCTTTATCTCTGTTGCCTGACCCTGAGCACCACCAAGAGGTTGATGTATCATAACCTCAGCATTAGGTAAAATACACCGTTTTCCTTTAGTTCCACATGACAACAAAAATGCAGCCATACTTGCAGCCATACCAATACAAATTGTAGTAACATCACTCTTAATAAAATTCATAGTATCATATATTGCCATTCCACTAGTAATTGAACCACCAGGGGAATTTATATAAATAGAAATATCATCATGATTAAGAGAATCCAAATATAAAAGTTGTGCAACAACACTATTAGATAAATTATCATCTATCTCACCACTTAAAATAATAATCCTGTTTTTTAGTAATCTAGAAAAAATATCGTAACTTCTTTCTCCACCATTTTCTTTATCTACAACAACTGGCACTAAATTCATAAATATCACCTATTAATTATAATAATAAAAATAACAAAAATATATACATAGAATAATCCGTCAAAATATGCTAAAATAACAATGTAAACTAAAAATAGCTGGAGGAATGAAAATGAACGAAATAAATGTAACAATAAATAATAATAATATCAAAGTACAAAAGAACATATCACTTTTAAGTTTAGTGCCAGATTATCAACCATTTTTTAAAAATGATATTATCATAGCAAAAGTAAATGGTAAATATAAAGAACTTCACGAACTATTGCAAAAAGACTGTAATGTAGAATTTGAAGACCTAACAACTAAAGGTGGAAATAGAGTTTACCTAAGTGGGCTTATATATTTAATGATATACTCATACAAAGAAATTTTTGGTAACAATGAAGATTTAAAAGTAAATCATTCTATAGATAAAGGACTATACATAGCTTCATCTAGAAAAATAACCGAAGAAGATTTGCAGATTTTAGAATCAAAAATGCGTGAAAATGTTTCAAAAAATTTACCAATAAATAAACTTAATGTCTCAAGAATGGATGCTATAAACTACTTTAAAAGTATAAACGATGAGGCAAAAGTTGGTATAATGAAATATAACACAAACACATACATAACTTTATATAATTTAGGCAATCTTTACAATTATTTTTATACGTTAATGCCAGTTAGCACCAAATGCTTAGACAAGTTTGCCCTTACATATTTAAATGAACATGGCTTTGTATTAAGATACTTAACAATTTATATGGATGATAAAATAAAAGAATATGAACATCGTACCAATGTTTTTAACATGTTTAAAGAGAGTGGTAATTGGGCAAGTTTGATGGGAATAGAAAATGTTATTGATTTAAATCATCGTATTTCAAATAGTACTATAGAAGAACTAATAAAACTAGACGAAACAATGCAACAGAATAGACTTTTAAATATAGCTAAAAGTATAAAAGAAAAAAGTCCACTACCAAGAATAGTTTTAATAGCAGGACCATCATCATCTGGAAAAACGACAACATGCAATAGATTAGCATTATGTCTAAAGTGCTTCGGTTTATCACCAAAAATGATATCTATGGATGATTACTTTGTCGATAGGAAAGAAACACCTTTAGATGAAGACGGAAATCCTGATTTTGAAATCCTAGAAGCAGTTGACTTAAATTTATTTGAAACAACAATAAAAAAGCTTCTTAATAAAGAAGAAGTAATAGTTCCAACATATAATTTTGTTCAAGGAGAAAAAGAATTTAAAAATACTATGAAGCTAGAAGATAATGAGATATTGCTAGTAGAAGGAATACATGCCTTAAATCCAAAGGTTTTACCAAATATAAAAAAGGAAGATAAAGTAACTATTTACTTATCGGCATTGACAGAATTAAAAATTGATAATCATACTAGAGTATCAACAACTGACAATCGTTTATTAAGAAGAATTGTTCGTGATAACAGAACCAGGGGGAACAATGTTGAAAAAAGTCTTGAATCTTGGGCCAAAGTTAGAAAAGGTGAAGAAAGAAATATTTTCCCATACCAAGACTCATCTGATTATACATTTAACACAGCCTTAATATATGAACTTGGTGTATTAAAAACATATGTAGAACCACTATTATATTCAGTTGAATCAACATCAGAATACTATAATGAGGCAAAAAGGCTAATAGATTTTTTAAAGGTATTTTTACCAATACCATCAGAGAACATTCCAAATGACTCTATATTACGTGAATTCGTTGGTGGAAGTTGTTTTAAAGTTTAATCTTTACACTAGTTAACATAATATTACAGCTAAAGTATATACAAATAAAATTAAGTTATTATATAATTAAGTTGTATTAAAATAAAGGAGAGATAAAATGATTAAAGTTGCAATTAATGGATTTGGTAGAATAGGTCGTTTAGTTTTTCGTCAAATGGAAGAAGATAAAGACTATGAGGTAGTTGCTATTAATGATTTGACAGATGCTGAAACATTAGCATATTTGTTAAAATATGACACTAATCATCGTAATTATCGTGAAGAGGAAATATCAAATACAGAAAACTCTATTATTGTTGGAAATAGAGAAATTAAAGTTTACGCTGAAAAAGATCCATCACTACTTCCTTGGGGAAAACTTGATATAGATGTTGTACTAGAATGTACAGGAGCTTTTACAGATAAAGAAAAAGCTTATCTTCATATCAAAGCTGGAGCTAAAAAAGTAATTATTTCCGCACCAGCTAAAGGTGATTTAAAAACAATTGTCTATAATGTAAACAACAATATATTAGATGGAAGTGAAGAAATTATTTCAGCAGCAAGTTGTACAACTAATTGTTTAGCTCCGGTTTTAAAAGTAATAGATGAAAAATTTCATGTCATTAAAGGGTACATGACAACAGTACATGCCTATACAAATGATCAAGCAACCTTAGATGTTCCACATAAAAAAGGAATTAAAGCACGTCGTGGGAGAGCAGCAGCAGCAAATATTATACCAGCATCAACTGGTGCAGCTAGTGCAATTGGAAAAGTTTTACCAAATTTAGAAGGAAAATTAGATGGAAGTG
>CANORV010000075.1 GCA_947569245.1 uncultured Mycoplasmatota bacterium
AGATTTCTCACTGGAATTTTTGCTTTCGGGTTCCTATTTTAGGACACCCTCTATTTATTATTTTCTTCGTCTTTTTCATCAATTATTGCCTCTTGCTTTTTATCATCATCTTTTTTAATGCTATCAACCATCATAATAAACTTAACTTCACCTGAGTTACCATCATTTAACATAGTGAAATTATTATATTCATTAGCTAAATCTTGTAATTTTTCTAATCTAGTAGAAAGAGTTTTAAAATCACCATTAGCAAAACTACAAATCCTTTCAATACCTTCTTTATTAAACTTAGTAATGCCATCAGCCAAAGTTTCAGTACCAGAAGCTAAAGTTTCAGCACCATCAGTTAATTGGTTATTTGCATCAGTCAATTTAGATGTAGAATAATCTAGAGTATTTAAACCAGTTTTCATTTCGCTAGAACCAGCATTTAATGCTTTTGTACCATTTGAAAGTTGAGTAGTACCTTTATATAAAGAATCTGCACCTTGAGATAATTCAGTAGACTTAGAAGCTAAAGTTTCAGTAGCTACTTGTAAACCACTTGCACCATCATATATTGCATCAATTCCAGAATCAAATGCTTGTAAACCATTTTGCAAACTATTTAATCCAGCTTGTAATTGTTGCATAGAAGAAATATCAGTTGCTCTTAATAGAGTTAATGTAGAATTATTAGCTTGAATATTAGAATTCAACAAAGTGATTAAATTAGTATTTGTAGTTATTTGTGCTCTAATAGTAGCTTCTTGTTCAGGAGTTAAATTTCCAGCGGATAAACTATTATTTAAAGAAGCATTTTGTGAAGCTAATGCATCTCTTGAGCTAGTATTAGCTGATATTAGATTTTGCAATTGTGCAATTTGAGCTGATTGATTGCCTAAATTAGAAGTATTAGCATTTACACTGGATATTATTGTATTTAATCCAGATGTTAAATTATCTTTACCAGTTTTTAATGCACTAGCACCAGTTTGTAAATCATTTAATTTCTCACTTAAAACTAATAGATTTTTACTAATAGCTTCTGTACCATCACTAATAGATTTAGCACCAGTCTGTAAAGTAGATGTACTATTGTTAATTAAATTAATTGAACTATCTATTTTATTGTAACTAGAATTTGCATTACTCATTCCTTTGGAAAATTGTTGTAGAGCAATATTAAATTCCTTTGATTTTTCACTATAAGTTATAGTACCTTCCTTTAATGTATTAGAGCCAGTTTCTAATTGTTTACTAGCACTTTGTAAAGTATTCACTTGATTAAAAATTTTATCTAAATCATTAAATAAACTTAAATCATCATCTTCAACTATCTTAGATGTAACATAAGTCATAATATTATTCATTTCGAAATCAGAGGCTTCCATTGTTATTTCAACACTGTTTGGGATGTCAATAGTATTTTTTGAAATGTTTAGACTTTCTTGTAAGCCAGGGAAAGCTAAACCTATAACAATTGTTTTATTTCCATCATCAATAACTTTACCATTTGTTATCTCAATATTTTTATTATTATCATTATTTATTACAGTACCACAAGCAACCATAAATGGTGTACACAATGTTTCACTTTTTCCATTAATTTTTACAAGATGAGTATCTGTGTTTGTATAAGTTAGAATTATTTTTACTTTTCCAGATTTACCAGCAATATCTTTATAGCTTATTTCTTTGCCATCTAATTCATATTTTATTTCACATTTAATAGGTAACTCTTTTTTTGATTCACCTTGATAATATATATCATCTCCATTTGCTTTCCAAACTAATTTAGTATCATTTTGTTCAAAAGTTTCATCTCCACCAACATTAGTTATATTTAGTAAATCAGAGAAATCATTAATTAAATTAGATTGTTCATTATTTTTAATATGGTCACTAACAACAGTATTGTAGATATTACCATTTGAATCTAATTTGGAATACACAGTTTCATCTTTTGTAAAAGCGAATAATGGTGAAGTGTATGTAAGCATTGTACATAACAGTACACCAGAAGTTATTTTCGACATAATCTTTTTCATATAAAATCAAATCCTTTCTAATATTTTTCAATCTTCATTCCAATAGTGGTTCTACATATTAGCTTATCAAAAATTAATAAAAACGAAGGCAATAATGTTATAACACATAACATACTAACAATAGCACCTCTAGACATTAAAGTACACAAAGAACCAATCATTTCTATTTTTGAATAAGCACCAACACCAAAAGTTGCTCCAAAGAAGCATAAACCACTTACAGCAATTGAACTAATTGAAGTTCCTAATGCATCATCCACAGCTGATTTTTTATCTTTTCCATCTTTTCTATTAGTTACATATTTATTAGTTATTAATATAGCATAATCTATAGTTGCCCCTAATTGAATAGTACCTATTACAATAGAAGCTATAAAAGGTAATACAGTATTTGTATAATAAGGAATCCCCATATTTATAAATATTGCAAGTTCAATAACAGCTATTAATATAATAGGTAGTGAAATTGATTTAAGTACAATAATCATAAGTACAAATATAATACCAATAGAGAAAGTGTTAACACTATTAAAGTCATGGTCACTGATTTCTACTAAATCCTTCATAAGAGGTCCTTCGCCAGCAAGTATTGAATTTTCGTCATATCTTTTACTAATTTCATTAACCTTAGTTACTTGTTCATTTAATTCAGTTGTTGCCATTTCATATTTAGAATTTATAATAACCATTTGATATTTATCATTTTGGAATATAGATAATAAATCATCAGGTAAAGCTTCTTTTGGAATACCAGAAGAGGCTATATTAGAAAATCCTAAAGCCCACTCAATTCCATCTAAATCATCTATTTCATCAAGCATTTCATTAACTTTATAATTAGGAATATTTTTATCTATTAATAATAATTCCATAGAAACCATATTAAAATCCTCTTTTAAGGAAGTATTAGCACTAACACTATCTAAATAGCTAGGCAAAGATTTATCTAAGTTATAATAAATTTGTGTAGATTTATATCCATAAAAAGCAATAGGTAGAATAACTATAAAAGCAACAGCAAAAGCTTTATAATGTTTAATTACAAAATCTTTAAGTCTTGTGAACTTAGGTAATATTACTTTATGTTTAGTTTTCTCAATTAAACCATTTAATTCAAGGATCATAGCAGGAAGCACTGTAACTACGCAAATAACTCCGAAAAGAACACCTTTAGCCATTACAAGACCAATATCTTTTCCTAATGTTAGGTTCATACTGCACAAAGCTAAGAAACCAGCAATAGTAGTAAGTGAACTACCAACTACACTCATAAGAGTTTTACCAATAGCATTTGCCATTGCCTCATTTATATCTGAAATTTTTGCTCTTTCCTGAACATAACTATGATAAAGGAAAATAGCAAAATCCATAGTAACACCTAATTGAAGAACTGAACTTATTGCTTTTGTTATATAAGAAATTTCACCAAAAATTATATTAGTTCCCATATTGTATAGAATTGCAATTCCTATATTTAATAAAAGTAAAAATGGTGCAATATAAGAATCTAGTGCTAATTCCAATACTATTAAACATAGTAAAACAGCAATAATAACATAAATTAAAATTTCTGAATTAGATAAATCTCTAGTATCTAAAACTGTTGCTGCCATTCCACTTATCTTACATTGAGAATCTGCAATTTTTCTCATATCTTCAATACTTTTAAGAGTGGTATCAGAAGAGATTTGGTCTTTAAAAGTAACTAACATGACGGTTTTACCATCTTTATAAACTGTATCTTTAACGCTATCAGGAAGAAAATCAGTAGGAATACTGCTACCAGTAATATCAGCAATACTCACCACCTTTTCTACATTATCTAATTCTTTGAATTTCTTTTCCAATTTAAGAATATCTTTTGTTTGCATATCATCTAAGATTACTACTGAAAAAGCACCCATATTAAAATCTTCAGATAAGATATTTTCACCTTGTATAGTCTCAATATCATCAGGTAAATACACTAAAATATCATAATTAATTCTAGTTGCCTTTATTCCAATAAGAGATGGAATTAATAGTAGTAATGCTAGAATAAGAATAATTTTTCGATGTTTACAAATAAACTGTCCAAACTTAATCATATAAATACTCCTTTCCAAACTGACCATAAGTCATTTTCGATATTATACCACCTTTATGACCGTTGGTCAATACTTTTTTAATAATTTTGAGAAAACAGAGATAAATTGGGGTTTGTAGGGATTGCACATTGGGTGCACATTGGGGACGTAAAAAATGTGCAAGATTTATGTTATTTATGTGGATGCACATTTTTTTACGTCCCCAATGTGCAAGGGAGCTGTCACGAAGTGACTGAGGGTTCTTACACAAACACAAATTTATATAACAATAAAAAAATTAATATTGACCAATAGTCTAAAATATGTAATAATATATTTTATGGGAAGACAATAAAAATGATACCATCAAAATAATTATAGAAAGAAATGATAGTATGAAAAAAGAAAAAACAGAAGGAAATGACAAAGAATCAAGGTTATTAAACACAGCATTTAAGTTATTTACAGAAAAGGGAATGAAAGATACTTCAATACAAGACATAGTAGATAATGCAAATGTAGCAAAAGGAACATTTTATTTATATTTTAAAGACAAATATGAAATAAGAGATATATTAATAGCCAAAAAATCCAGTAAATTATTTAACGAAGCATTAAAGGAACTAAGAAAAAATTATATTGAAAACTTATCAGACCAAGTTATCTTCATAATTAATTATGTGATAGATGAATTAGTAAAAGCACCAACCCTATTAAAATTCATATCAAAAAATTTATCTTCAGGAATTTATAATAAAAATGTACGTAAAATATATGAAGAAAACGGTGAGGATAGTATATACAAACTATTTATAAAAGGAGTAGAGGACAATCACATAGAACTAAAAAATCCAGAAGTTACTTTATTTATGATAATAGAGCTATTAAGCTCGACCTGTTTCAATTCTATTCTATATGATGAACCATTACCTATAAATGAATTCAAGCCATATTTGTATGATACAATTAGAAATATGATAGGTAGTGGCAATTTATAATGTTGTTTTTTATTATACTTATTGCATCAATCGTTCAGATTGTACTGACCTGAAATAAATTTTAAAATTGATTGAGTATTATGTATTTTTATGATATAAATATATATCTATATGATATGAGTACTCATTATCAAGAAAATACTGTCAAACTTCAAAGATTAAGAAATGAGTGAAAATATAAATAATATAATGGAGGAAATATGATTTATCTAGTTACTTTTTTAGAA
>CANORV010000076.1 GCA_947569245.1 uncultured Mycoplasmatota bacterium
ATGATTACTTTTCTATTTGTAAAGTACCCCCCCCCATAGATGATTTTTTGTTATTCTTTCATTCTTCATAATTTTCAACTCCCATATTTTTTATAACATTATTATACAATTAATTAACTATTTTTTCAACTTATAATTGACATCATTTATTTTTTTATATTGCTTCATTAAATTACATCCTTAAAATAAAACGACTCAAGGCTTCGAAAGTTTCCTGAATACCAATCAATATAAATCATACCATATTATCTGACTTCATCAATACATTTGCTGATTTTTTCTATGGTATGATAAAAATTTTGGAAAATAAATATTTATAACCATTGATAACTTAAAAACTTAAAATAATAAATAATTATCAATTTTTCTTAGCATAAAATTAACTAGGTGGAATTCTATGGAAACAAAGAAAACTATTATTAAAAGTATTCTTTTTATCTTATTTATTTTTATATCAAGTGTTTATTTATATAAAAAAATTAACACTAATGAGTCATACTTTATCGAAACTAAAATCAATACCTCATCCTACTATGTAGAAAGTATCACTTCTGTTACAACCACTAATAAAAAATTAAACAATATACTATCAGACTTTATTCAGGAACAAAAAAACTTTTTTTATAATCAAATAAATAAGAAAAATAGAGATACTTTAATTGGTAGAGATGAATTAAATATCGATTACAAATTTGATTACTTAGATAAAAATATTTGGAATATTTCATTATTTACTTCGATGACTGGTCCTTCTTTTGAAAAATCTTATTACAAAATAGATTGTTTTAATTTTGATACAAGAAAAAACGAAGAACTAACTGTAAAAAAAGTTTTATTAGATTCAGTTGACTTTTTCAATGTTCAAAATATTGTATTTAATAAAGTTCAACAAACTTGTTCTGATTGTCTTTTCAAAGATGAATTTTTGAAAATTTTTACCGATGAATTTAAAACATTTGAAATAACCAATAACGGGATAATTTTTTATTTTAATCCAACTATATTAAAAAACAAATATAATGATGTGATATCGGTTGCTTTTATTACTGATGATTTGGTTTTTAAAAAGAAAAATAAGAAAAAAGAAGTCAAAAATAGCAACAAACTCTTACCCTCTAGAGTTATTGACTATAAAAAGAAGGTTGTTGCCTTAACTTTTGATGATGGTCCAAGTAAATATACAAAAGAAATTTCAAAAATACTTAAGGATAATGACGTTTGTGCAACATTCTTTGTTTTAGGAAATAAGGTAAATGATTATTCAGATGTTTTAAGAGAATTATTGGATAACGGTAATGAAATAGGAAACCATTCATATAATCATAAATGGCTTAGTAAACTGAGCGTTGGTGAACTTGTTAATCAAATTGACAAAACGCAAAATATTATTTATCAAAAACTTAACTACACACCAAAATATCTACGTCCAACCTACGGTTCAGTTACTAAAACTATTAAAAAGAACACAAATCTTAATATTGTTTTATGGACTATAGATACTAAAGATTGGAAATACCATAATATAAATACTATAATCAAAGAAGCTACTATAAATACCGAAGATGGTGATATTATTTTAATGCATGATATATTTGAAAGAACAAAAAACTCTTTAAAGGTAATCATTCCTAAATTAAAAGACCAAGGATTTCAGTTTGTTACAATTAGTGAATTAGATGAAGTAAAAAGGCTTAGAAAGCTAGATAATAATATCTAAAACTAATAGTCTTTTTTATAGTTTTATTCTTTTTAATCTAAGTGCATTAAAAATAACTGTTAAACTACTTATAATCATAAAAATACAAGCAATCATAGGATTTATTACAACATACTTTTCAAATAGTCCCATGGCAATTGGTATCATACATATATTATAAAAAAAGGCCCAGAAAATATTTTCTTTAATGTTTTTTATTGTCTTTCTACTTATATTTATAATACTAATGATTCTTAAAAGATTGTCATTTGTTAATATTACATCAGATGTGTCTGCTGCAATATCTGTTGCACTTTTTATAGTAACTGAAATATCAGCTTGAGCAAGACTTGGAGCATCATTTATACCATCTCCAATCATCATTACCTTACTTCCATTTTGTTGTTTGTTTTTGATAAACTCTCTTTTTTGACTAGGAAGAACATCACTAATTACTTCTGTTATTCCTAATTTTTCTGCCACCTTAGAAGCTGTTTTTTTATTGTCTCCAGTTAGCATAACAGGACTAATTTTCATATTTTTTAATTTATTGATGACTTCTTTACTTTCATTTCTTATGGTATCCTTTACTCCGATTAAACCAATAATCTTATCATCTTCAATTATATAAACAATACTATTCTCATCATTTAACAGCTCTTCTTCATCATTTAAGTGATTGTTTTCGATATTTAATTTACTTACAAGCTTTCTATTTCCAGCATAATAAGTTTTACTACCAATTTCTTTTTTTATACCATATCCAGATAATGTTATGCTGTTTTTGTTATCAGTTTCATTTAATTTAATATTATAATCTTTGATATAATTCATTATTCCAATAGCAATTGGGTGCGTTGATTCCTTTTCTAAAAGTGCCAAAATCATCATTAAATCATTATCACTTTTACTGGTATAATTATAAATTTTTGAAACATTTAACTTACCATTTGTTAGTGTTCCTGTCTTATCAAAAACAATTGTATCAATATTACTGGCTATTTCTAAGACTTCTCCCTTTTTTATTAAAATATTGTTTTCTGCACAAAGACCACAACTGATAACTATAGCAAGTGGTGTTGCAAGAGATAATGCACATGGACAAGCTACAACTAAAACCGTAACAAATTTATTTAGACTTATTGAAAGGTCTATTCCAAATATTAATGAGAATATAAAAGTAAGTAAGGCTATAATAATTATAATAGGTACAAAATAACCACTTATTTTATCAGCATATTTAGCAATTGGTGCTTTAGTATTTGTTGCATCAATTACTAAACGAACTATCTCAGATATTGTTGACTCTTTACCTATTTTTTCTGCTTTATAAAAAAGAGTTCCATCTATTACAACACTTCCTGCTACTACTTTACTACCCTTTTTCTTCATTACTGGTTTACTCTCACCTGTTATAAAGGATTCATCAACATAGGCCTTTTTTTCTGTAACAATTCCATCAACAGATATCTTATCTCCTGTATAACAAATTAAAATATCCCCTTTTTTAACTTCATCAATTGTTACTTTCTCATAGCCATCAGAAGTTTTTAACTTGGCAAATGTTGGAGTAATAGTTACTAATTTTTTAATAGCCTCTTTAGTCTTTTCTTTACTATTTTTATCTATATAACGACCAAGTTTTATAAAATAAATTACAAAAACAACTGATTCAAAATAAAGATTGTGAACGTAGTCTACATTATCAAATAATACTAAAACAGTTGATATAATACTATATATTAAACTACTAAGTACTCCAAGAGTAACTAAGGTATCCATATTAGGCATACCATTTAATAAATTACGAATACCACTTTTTAAAATATCAAAACCATATATTAAAAAAGGAATCGTTAAAAATAGTAAAACAATACTATAAACTTTAGGATTAGTTCTCATATTTAAAAACTCTAAATTAGGCAGATACTTTATATGTTGCATTGAAACATACATTATAAAACTTGCTAGTAAACCATATAAAATATAAGGAGTTATCTTTTCTTTCTTTTTCTTTATATCTGTTTTAACTCCAAGTGAATTAAAGCCTGCCTTTTTAACAAATGTTTCTATCATCTTTATATCTAAATTATCATCATACTCAATACTTGCTGTTTGCATTACTAAGTTAACACTTGCATCTTTTATACCTGCTTGTTTTTTTAAATACTTTTCAAGTCCATTAGAACAAGCACTACAACTCATTCCATCAATATTTAATATTACTTTTTTCATATTACTTTTCTCCTAGACTTGTAAATCCTATATCATTAATATATTCCTCTACTCTTTTTATATCAATACTATCATCAATTATTACAGTTACTATATTTTTTTCTAAGTTAACACTAGCATTTTTTATTCCATCTTGATTATTTAAGCTATTTTCTAATCTTTTTTTGCACTCCTTACATTTGATTCCTTCAACTTTTAATTTTATTTCTTTCATATTCTTTCCTTTCTTAATTAAGTTTTTTTATAATATCAATAAGTTCATCAATTGTATCTAATTTATCATTCTTTAAATCATCAACAACACATGTTTTCATATGATTTTTTAATATAGATGTTGCAACTGTTTGTAGTGAATTTGTAACTGCTGATATTTGGATTAAAACATCTTTACAATAACGATTTTCTTCTATCATTTGTTTTATTCCTCTTACTTGTCCTTCGATAATATTAAGTCTTTTTAGTAAAATATCTTTTTCTTCATTTGTTCTTACCTTTTTTCTTACTTTAATTTCCTCTTTCATCCTATCACCATAGTTTAATTATATACCCCTACTGGGTATATGTCAATTTGATTTTATTATAAAAAAACAGATATTTCTACCTGTTTTAGAGTAATTTATAAAATTTAAAAAAATAAAGTCCCTATACTTTAAGGACTAAATCAACATATTTGGTAGTCTGTACGGGGTTTGAACCCGTGAATACGAGCTTGAGAGGCGCGCGTGTTAAACCACTTCACCAACAGACCATAATGTAATATCTTTTTTTTCAAAAGACATTACTATAATATCATAAACACTTTCTTTTTACAATAGTTTTATGGAAAGTATTTTTTCCTTTGTAAGCTTTTTTTGAAAAAATAAGATTAAAATAAAAAAA
>CANORV010000077.1 GCA_947569245.1 uncultured Mycoplasmatota bacterium
GTATCTATCGCTTTTTGTATACTCTCAAGGTGCCACATCAATTGTAACTCTACAACATGTATTTAACTTTTTTATTTTTCGTATTGTAAATTTTGATTATGATGATATAATATGTGCTAATGAGGTGAAGTTTCGTGAAAAAAATAGAACAATTTTTTAAAAAAGTATTAAATACAGAAATCGGTGCAGCAAATTTCTTCTTTATAGGAGTAAATTTTCTTTATTCAATAGTTGGTGTAGCCTTTAGCTTCTTATTAGGACCACTAGGATTTATAATACCTTGTTTATTAGGATTATCAATATCAACCTTTTGTACTGCTCCTGAATATATCAAATATATTAAATCAAAAAAAATAAAAAGAATAGAAAGCAAAAAAAACAAAGAAACCGAAACAAAAATAGAACAAGATAACTCTGAAGAATTATCAGAAAAAGCAGTAACTAGTACAAAAGTTTTTTTAGAAAGACAAGAAACAAATCAAAATATCAGTTCAGAAAAAATGTATAATGTTTCATCTAATGAACAAACAAACGAAAAAGAAAAAAACAGTCAACAAAATAAAGTCATGATAAAGAAGTGAAAATTTAAAAATAAACCTTTTCACTTCTTCTTTTTTTTGCTATAATTATGAAAGAATAGGAGAGGTCAAATATGAATGAAGAAAATAAAAATACCGAAAATCTAATAAAAAGTAATATAGAAAATATTACTCCAAATGTTAACTCAACTCCTAATATTTCAAATGAACAACCTATAAAATCAAATGAAGAAGTAAATCAAAATCAAGTAACAAATCAAAATCAAGTAACAAACCAAACTCAGGTAACAAATCAAAATGTTGTTACTAATACGAATAACCAACCATCTTTATTAAATGAAAAAGTACCACAAGACGTTAATACAGAACCTAATAAAAATCAAATCCAAGATGAACCATCACTATTAAAAGAACAAGATGAAAAAAAAATAAAAGAGAAAATCCAAAATAATCCAAATTCAAATAAAAATATAATTCTAGTTGGAATATTTTTCACTATTATGTTTTTATTCATTATGTTTTTACCAACTATAAATTCGTATGTAACAAAACTAAAAGAAAAAAAATTAGAAGAACAAATAGTTGATCCAAAAGATGAAAATAATGATGATAATAATAATCAAGAAATACCTGGAAATACTAATGGTAAAGAAGTCCAAATTTTTTGTACTAGTGAAGAAACAACTATGGCTGATAATTCATCAATGACAATAATGTATACATTTACTCATATTGACAATAAAGTGAAAAAGACTAAAACAGATATGTTTTACAGATATCCTTCAAATACATCCGAAAATTTTATGGCTCAAGAAAAAAAGTGTGACGAGGAAATAACTAAAAATAACAATAACCAAGGATATAATGCCAACTGTACTTTAGAAGAAAATACAATAACTGTAACGGAAACCTTTGACCTAACAAAATTCAAAACGTTTACTGCAACAAACGGAACTACAATTACACCAGTTGTTGAACTAGACGCAAACATGCAAATAAAAATAGAAGAATTGGAAAAACAAGGGTATACATGTACTGAATAAAAAGATAGTTTAATTAGTTTTAATACTAAATATAAACTATCTTTTTCCTACTCAAATTAAGCATTAAAACTTTAAATAAAATTGTTAATCTGCTATAATAATAAAATGAAAAGAGTGAAAGACATGAAAAAAAGACTTTATCTAATTGCAATTTTCTTTGTAATACTAGACCAATTTATCAAAATAGTTATTACTAATACCCTAACAATTGGAAAAAGCATAGTATTAATACCACAATTTTTTAATCTTACCTACGTTGAAAATACAGGTGGGGCTTGGAGCATATTAAATTCTAGTACCCTAATATTAACAATAATTAGTGCTATTGTTTTTATTTCTTTAATTATATATTTAAAAAAACATAATAAATACACTAAATTAGAAGTTATAACTTACGCATTCCTAGTTTCTGGTGTTTTAGGAAATTTAATTGACAGAATTATAAGAAATGCTGTTGTTGACTATTTGGACTTTAATATCTTTGGCTACAATTTTCCTATTTTTAACCTGGCCGACATTTTAATAGTAATTGGTGTTGGAACAATGATTTTAGAAACTATTTTAAATGAAAGAAGTGAAAAAAATGCAAATAGAAAATAAGATAACTACTGAAAATGTTAGAATTGATCAATATTTAGCAATTGAATTAGACGTAAGTAGAAGTAAAATTCAGAAATTAATAAAAGAAGAAAAAATTCTAATTAACGATAATAAAACTTCTAACAACTACATCTTAAAAGCAACAGATAATATTAAAATAATTGGAGAACTTGATAGGGTTATAGATATTAAACCAGAAAATATTCCACTTGATATCGTCTATGAAGATGATGATTTATTAATTGTTAATAAAAAAAGTGGTATGGTAGTTCATCCAGCAGCTGGTAATTTTGAAAAAACACTTGTGAATGCCTTATTATATAGATTCAATTTAAGCAGTGGTACAAGCTCCATAAGACCGGGAATAGTTCACAGAATTGATAAGGATACAAGCGGTTTATTAGTCGTTGCAAAAAATGACTGGGCTCATGAAAAACTAAGTGAAATGATAAAAAATAAAGAAATAGAAAGAATCTATATTGCACTAGTTGATGGTAATATACCACACGAAACAGGAACAGTTGATGCCCCAATCGGAAGAGATATTGATAATCGTCAGAGAATGATGGTAACTGACATTAATGCTAAAGACGCTATAACACATTTTAAAGTTCTAAAAAGATACAATAACCAAACTTTAATAAAATGCAAACTAGAAACAGGAAGAACACATCAAATTAGAGTTCATATGAAATATATAGGTTATCCAATTTACAATGATCCTGTATATGGAAAAAGAAAAGAGACAACTTCTTTTGGACAATTCCTACATTCAACTAGTATAAGATTTAAACATCCAAGAACAAATAAAGAAATTTATTATGAAGCACCTCTTCCAAAAGAATTTCAAGAATACTTAGATAATATTGAAGTAAAGTAAAATAATATACTTTAAAAAAGTTAAAAAATCATGTATAATTTACTATGGAGGTAATAAGAATGCAAGAAGAAACAATGGAAAGAAAAAACTTAATTACCATAAAACTACTTCATTATTTCATCACCGAAAAAAATTATAATCCAGTTTTACTTCAAGGAGCCGAAGATGAAATATGGTTAGAAAATTTGGCAAGTGATAATTATAAAATAGTAAGAATCGTATCCAATTATATTCATAACAATGAACAATTAGATTTTGATATATTTAAAACGAAAAGAATAGTTCAAAGGATTAAGAAAAAAACCTTTTCTTTTAATATGAATGTTTTAAGTATATATACAGACTTAGGAGATAATGCTTCCTTAAGAAATGCCAAGAACATTGATTGTATATCATTATTTGATGAAACAAGTTTAAAAGATTATGATATTGTTCAAAGTGCTTTTCCTGATATTGATAATAAAATAAAATTCAGTGAAGAAGGACTTCAATTATTTATTAAAATAACTAATGATATAAATCAAAAAAATAAAAAAGATCAAGAAAAAGCAGAAGAAGTTTTTAAACCTAAAAAGCCTTATGTTACATATACACTAATTGCAATAAATTTATTTATCTTTATGTTTGGAATTATTACTAATACTCATGAGGAAATTTTAGATACGTTCTGTTTATATGGACCATATATCAGAAAATATAATGAATACTATAGACTATTTACAGGTATGTTTTTACATGCTGATATTATGCATGTATTACTAAATTGCTATACATTATATATAATTGGTTCTCAATTAGAAAGCTTTATGGGAAAAGTTAAATACACAATCATTTATCTAATAAGTGGTATATTTGCATCCCTTTTATCAATAACATTATCAAGTTATGCTAGTGTTGGAGCAAGTGGTGCAATATTTGGACTTATGGGAAGTCTTCTATATTTTGGATACCATTATCGCGTTTTTCTCGGAAATGTCTTAAAAAGCCAATTAATTCCATTAATATTATTCAACCTATTATATGGTTTTATCGTTCCTGGAATTGATAATTTTGCCCATATTGGAGGACTTATCGGTGGTGTGTTGATAACCTATGCTTTAGGAGTTAAATATAAAAGCAGTAAATTTGAAATGACAAATGGATGGATTGTAACAATATTATCACTAAGTTTTCTAGTATATACAGCTATCCTTTTACCACATTAAGATTTTGTAAGCCAAAATCTTTCAGGACTAAATCATGAAAAAAATTAGAAAGAGTGTTAAAGTATAGGACTTGTCTA
>CANORV010000078.1 GCA_947569245.1 uncultured Mycoplasmatota bacterium
TAACTTGTACCAACTAAAACAACAGCTAAAACTATCATTATAACTACTATGATACCTTTTCTTTTATTCATACCTATCCCACTTTCTAATAATAACTTTCTTGCACATACAGTAGTCTATTTTTCTCTATAAGCCTTCCACAATTTTTTACTATAAGCAGCATCTACCATTCCCATTGAACTAATTGCAACTCCTAAACTATCTTGATATTTTCCCTTACGAAACAAATCCTCTGCTTCTATAAAACCTCTATCAAAATCCCTATTAGTCCCACGATATCTGTTTCCATAAACAATAATATCTTCGACCATTTTAGCAGTACTAATCATTTCATTAGTAGTATGGTGAAGCTTTAATACCAAATCACGAGCCGTATCAACTCGAGTATTAAGAGTCATAATTTCTATTGGCTTTTTCTCTAACTCTTTAACTATCTCCTCGATTGCTTCACTTGCCTCTGATAACTGCACAAAATAAGTATTATTAATTATAGGAAGTTTATAACTTCTAATTGTAAACTTACATTCATCTAAAACATCCTGAATTTCACATAATTGCTCACGAGCCCTAATCTCATCATCATACATACTACCCAAAGATTTCAAACTTATATCTAAATCATCTTCTAATAATCTCAAGTCATTTGATAAATTTTCAATTTCTTTACTAAGTTTGGAATAAGCCTCACTCTTATCAACACAAGCTTGCTGTAACCTCTCATAACTAGTATTAATCTTATCTAGCCTTCTAGTAACTGCATAAATATTTTCTAAATCTTCCTCTTTTAAATCATATAAACTCTTAATATCATCAAGTTGCACATAAATGCCACCAACAATTTTCTTAAGCTTATTTAACTTCTTTTCAAAATCAACAATGGACTCATTATAAAATTTACGACAAATCTTTTCCTTATCAAAATCATTAAATAAAGAATCCATATACTCCAAAATTGTTTTAAGTTCAAACATGCATTCTTCCAAATTAAGAACCTTAATTCTTCCTAAAATATTTTTAATATTTTTTCTTGCTTCTTCGATATTATAATCAATCTTTAAATAATCCAAATTATAACCATCTTCAACTAGTTCTAAATGTGTTGCTTCAATTTCTTCAATTCTTTTTGGAATAAGTTTTTCAGCAAGTAATACTAAATCTGGTACTTCCTTAATCACAATTGCCATATGATCTATCATTGTATCAAGTGCTTTTACTATATGAACCACTTCAGTATATTCATTATTTTCCATTACTTCTTCAAAATCAGAAAATCTCTTTTCAATATTTTCAAACTGTAACTCTATAGCATCACTAATATCCCCATATTCATCTTTTTTAGAATTATATTTTGCCAAAAGATCACGATACTTTGTTTTTAGTTTTATAACTATATCACGATACTTCTCTTCACTTAAAGTAATTTCTCTAATTTCAGAAAGCAACTCTTCTGCTGCCTCTTGAGCCTTATATATCTCAATTTCTGTTTTAGCAAATCTAACATTTAAATCTTTATAATTATGATTAGCTAAAAAAATATCAAGTTCTGCTAACATATCAGTAATATTAGCTATTTTATCAGTTTTTAAAAGTTCAAATCTCTTTTGCCAATTTTTATACCTTTCTTCCATCTTTTCATTTTTAATAATTGCCTCTACCTTAGTAAGTTCACTAGGTACTGGCGTTGACAAAATAATATTTTTTTGTTTATCCAAACTATCAATTTGATTTTGAATTTTATTAATTTTACTCTTTTGAATCACGTTTAAAACAATAGCAATTACAATAACCGCTACTACAAAAATAGTAATTATAATTAATAAAATTCCATTATTAAGCATCTATATGCACCTCTATTATTATTTTTATATAAATATATTTTATCATAAATAATAAATTTTTACCTTACTTTTTAACGAATTTGTTAATTTTAAATATTTTCTTACAAAAAACTAAGAATTATAAAGGAAAAGTTTTAAAAAAAATTATTTGACACTAAAAAACAATAACCCTATAATAAAAAAGCAAAGGAGACATTTATGAAACTAAAATTATTAAAAACACTAATAACTTTTTATGTTAATGTCAAAAATGTTGTATCATTAGATAATGAAAATAATGAAGATAGCAAAATAATAAACAAAATTATAAATAACAATATTGATAAATTTTTAAAAAAAGAACAACTATATGAATATTTTTTAGAAATGTTAGAAATATACAATCCTGACAAGTACTATTCTTATATAGATAAAGTAAATGAAAATAAAACGGATGGATTTTTATATCTATTAAATAAACTTAATAATGAACTAAGATATAATCTTCTTAATGAAAATATTGAAACAGAACTACAAAATTTAAAAAAATATAATATTTATGCATATCAAAATTTAAAACATATAATAACTGCATCTTTAATAAAAGCAAAAGATTATCTACATAAAAGTGAACCAGAATATAGTTTTTTTCCAATAGAAAAATCATTAGATATTATAAATAATTATCTTGATACAATAGATAAAAGTCGAAATTTGAGTCGTCTATTTAAAGAAAAATTGCAAGATAACACAATTATATTATGGAATTCTAATGCTGAAGATAAAGAATTAGAAATAATTCAAAAATATAAAAATTTAATCTTTGATACCAAAGACTGGACAACTTTTAATGAAGATGAAAGATTATATATAAATGCTCCATATGAAAATAATATTTTAGATATATGTAAATTAGTTCATGAATTCTTTCATTACTATATATTAAAAAGCAAACATGATATGTTAGAAATCAATTATACACAATCTTTTTTCGAAGAATTCATTCCAATTTTTTATGAAACAGATATTTGCATTTATCTAGAAAGTATTGGTATAGATAAAGATATAGCAAAATCTGGAATTTTAGAAAGAGAAAAATATTTTATAATAAATTTAAATAGTTTATTAGATATAAGTAGATTATTAATACTAAAAAGTAAAAACAAAGATATCAACGTTAATGACATTAAAAAAATGTATAAATTAGAACCTTTTATAGAAAAAATAAAAACACTTGAGGGTAGCAAAAAACAAGAATACTATGACAGCTTAGAAGATTATGGAATAGTTTTAGATAATATAGATGAAACCGCTAATAATATTTGTGATAATATTAATTTTAATATTATAGAAACAGATTATACTGAATATAAAACAATTAACTATATAGTAGCAAAATTACTAACAGATAATATAATAAGCCAAATAAATAATGGACAAACCTATTTAAAGAAAAGGGTTTTTGAAGTAACAAATATTCTAATTGCAAAAGAAACTAATATTTTAGAAATATTAGAATTATTAGAGTGTGAAAACGTTTTTAATATTGATAATTCATTGTTAGTTAATAATATTAAAGCAAAAAAATTGGGAACAATACCAACAAAAAAAACCAATTGACTTTTATAAATATCTAATATATAATAAATACGCATATTCATTGAACAGCACTATTTTATATTGTTAATGTGTTTTTTGAGAAAGATTAGTATCCATTGCTGTTATGGTAAAAATCTAAATAAAAACTCCCTAGCAATAGAAAGGTAGATTTCAGTGTTTATGAATAAAACATTGAGGAGGAATTAAATATGGCAAGATATACAGGGCCAAGTTACAAACAATCACGTAGAGTTGGTTTTTCAACTTTAGAAAATGGAAAAGATATTGCAAGAAGACCTTATGGACCAGGACAACATGGAAATCAACGTAAAGGTAAACTTTCTAACTATGCAGAACAATTAAAGGAAAAACAAAAAGTTAGATTTATGTATGGTTTAAACGAAAAACAATTTAGAAAAACATTTAATGAAGCAGCAAAAATTAAAGGTATTCACGGTGAGAATTTCTTAAGATTACTTGAATCTCGTTTAGATAATTTAGTTTACCGTATGGGATTTGCTAATACTCGTCGTGCTGCTAGACAATTAGTAAACCATGGACATATTACTGTTGATGGTAAAAAAGTCGATATTCCATCATTCAGAGTTAAAGTTGGATCAACAATTGCACTAAAAGAAAATTCTAAAGATCATAAAGCAGCACTTGCTAGTTTAGAAAAAGTTACTAAACGTGTTGAATTCGTAACATTCAATGATTCTAAAAAAGAAGGTACATATGTAAGATTACCTGAAAGACATGAATTAAATGCTGACATTAATGAATCATTAATCGTTGAATTTTATAACAGATAAAAAGAACTGGGAAACCCCAGTTTTTTGGTTCTTTGTCAAGTAGTGTTGGTGAAGCCAAAAACTGATGATAAATGAATT
>CANORV010000079.1 GCA_947569245.1 uncultured Mycoplasmatota bacterium
TTTTACTAATTATTTGATAAGAAAAATAGAGACATTTTTACTAATTATTCACAATTTTTTTGTAATTCATGACAAATTCATTATAAATAAAAAATATAAAAAAGAACTTTAGTAATTAATTTATGGTACTAAAGTTCCTTTTATAATATTAGAATTTGGAAAACTTATTTTTTCATCTTCAATTATTGCATCAACTATATTTTCTGTATCAGAAGTATAGTTAAGTGTTATCTTTGCCTCTTCTAAAGTAGCAGCATTTCCTAATGTATATGACTCAATGGCACTATTTCTTATAGTTAGTGTTGTTATTATTTTTGAGCAACCATTAAACATTTCCATTATTTGATTTACATTACTTGTATCAAAATTATTTAAATCAAGATTTACAAGATTGCTACAATTATTAAACATCAGATTCATATTTGTTACTTTATTTGTATTAAATTTTGTTAAATCTATATTTACCAAGCTGATACATCCATTAAACATACCTTCCATGTCAATAACATTTTCGGTGTTAAAGTTTCTTAAATCAAGATTGGTTATTTTTTGACAATCATAAAACATATTAGACATATTAGTAACTTTACTAGTATCAAGGTTACTTAAATCTATTGATGTTAACATTTGACAACTTTCAAACATGTTAGCCATGTTGGTAACATTTCTAGTATCGAGGTTTTCTAAGCCTTCAATTGATTTAAGTGTTTGAAATTTATAAAACAAGCGTGAGCTATCTTCGTTTGCCACTACTCCACCATTTCCTTGAATGTGGAGTGTAAATATTTCATTTCCGGTTTCATCAATTTCGTCTATTAGCATTCCAACAACTTTTTTACTTTCATCTGTTGTGCCAGTATCTTTTGAAAAATCATATATTTTGTAGGCATCTTCTGAAATATTAATTTTATTATCTATTACTATTTTGTCAATTGATGTTATATAGTCATATGCTTGACCTATAGAAGTATCAAATGGTCCCATTACTGCTTTTGAAGTTGGCTTTACATAGCTTGCTGTTACAGTTATTTTGCTAGAAAATATTTTATTCATCATCTCTTCTTGGTTGTTTATATCATTTGCTATCCAAAGTCTTAGGCTGTATGTTTTTCGTTCATTAGCATTTAGTATACCTTCATGTAATTTATATGCTTCTAAGGCATCTTGGTTAACTTTTTCTTCGTTTAGATATCTACTTACTAATTTATTAATAAATACCTCATTGCCATCTGTTATTAGACTTGCTTTAATATAATGATTAGCTAATGTATTTTCGTTATTATTTAAAGTTTCTAGGTTTATTATATATTTATTTTCAGTATTACAGGTGTTTTCTATTGTAAATGTGTATGGTACTAAATTTTTTCCTTCTTCATCACTTGTTGGTACAGCATCATTTATAGTAATGGCATCTGTATCATTAGTTAACCTTAAATCAAGACATCCTGTTGTTATTTTATTAGTGGATGTTTGCTGTAATGTTATTTGCCAAAGAGCAAAGGAAGTTCCAAGTATTAATATAAATGTTATAGTGATAAGGACCATCATCACTTTTCTTCGTTTTTTTATATGTCTTTTAGTTAATACTTCAAGTTCATCCATTACTGCTACCTCCCTTATTATTCTATATTTTGATTATGCCATAAGTTGTTTTATTTAGTCAAGAAAAATAATTATGTAAGTAACTTATCTAGTTGGCAAAAATGAAAAAAGTCTATTTAAAAAGAGAAACATTAAGTTGGTATTTTTTGGTTATTAAGAGATAAGTTCTCCTTTGACAACATTTGAGTTTGATGATTTAGTTGCTATCATTTGATCTACTAAGTCACAAGTTTCTGGGGTGTAATTTACTTTTATCAAAACACCATCATTAGTTGCAGCATTAGAAAACATAGCTGAGTATGAAGTTGTGTTAAGATTTGATATGGTAATAGTAGTTGTCAAGCTACTGCAATTGTTAAACATATAATCCATATATGTTACTTTGCTTGTATTAAAATTACTTAAATCGAGACTAGTTAAACTTCTACAGTAAGAAAACATAGATGACATTGTTGTGACCTGGCTTGTATCAAAGCTACTTAAATTGAGAGTTTTTAGATTATAACATTCAGAAAACATAGATGACATTGTTGTGACCTGGCTTGTATCAAAGCTACTTAAATTGAGAGTTTTTAGATTATAACATTCAGAAAACATAGATGACATTGTTGTGACTTTACCTGTATTGAAGCTACTTAAATCTAGGCTAGTTATACTGCTACAATTATAAAACATATATGACATGTTTGTTACCCCACTTGTATCAAAGTTACTTAAATCGAGACTGGTTAAATTTCTGCAATTAGAAAACATAGATTCCATTGTGGTGACTTTGCTTGTATCGAAGTTACTTAAATCGAGATTTGTTAATCTAAGACATCCACCAAACATCCATGTCATATTTTTTACCATCTTTGTATTAAAACTACTTAAGTCTAAGCTTGTTAAATTACCACATGCTCGAAATAAAGATTCCATTGTTGTTACTTGTCTTGTATCAAAGCTACTTAAATCAAGGCTTGTTAAACTACTACATCCATTAAACATTTCTTGCATTGTTGCTACTTGACTTGTATTAAAACTACTTAAATCAAGACTTGTTAAACTACTACAATTTTGAAACATACGATACGTTGTTGTTACTTGGCTTATGTCAAAACTATTTAAATTAAGACTGGTTAAATTGTGGCATTCTCTAAACATACTAGACATGTTTTTTACCTGGCTTGTATCGAAGTTACTTAAATCGAGACTGGTTAAATTTCTGCAATTAGAAAACATAGATTGCATTGTTGTTATATTGCTTGTTTCGAAGCTACTTAAATCGAGACTTGTTAAACTACTACAGTTTTCAAACATTTCTTGCGTTGTTGCTACTTGACTTGTATTAAAACTACTTAAATCGAGGCTGGTTAAACTTCTGCAATTAGAAAACATAGATTCCATTGTAGTTACTTTACTTGTATTAAGATTACTTAAATCAAGGCTTTTTAAACTACTACATTCAGAAAACATAGATGACATGTTTGTTGCCTGACTTGTATCGAGGTTACTTAAATCGAGACTTGCTAAACTTTTACATTTCTGAAACATAGATTGCATTGTTGTTACTTGACTTGTATTAAAGTTACTTAAATCGAGATCTGTTAAACTTTTACAATCATAAAACATCTGGTACATTGTTGTTACTTTACTTGTATCAAAATTACTTAAATTTAGACTGACTAAGCCACTACATCCATAAAACATAGATGACATTTTTGTTACTTGACTTGTATTAAAACTACTTAAATCTAAGTTTGTTAAACTACTACATCCAGAAAACATACCATACATACTTGTTACTTGATTTGTATTAAAATTACTTAAATCGAGACTTGTTAAACTACTGCATCCAGAAAACATATCTCCCATTAAGGTTACTTGACTTGTATCAAAATGACTTACATCGAGACTAGTTAAACTTCTACATCCCGTAATCATACGGTACATTGTTGTTACCTGACTTGTATCAAAATTATTTAAATCAAGACTGGTTAAACTACTACATCCAAAAAACATAGATGACATGTTTGTTGCCTGGCTTGTATCAAAGCTATTTAAATTGAGACTGGTTAAACTGCTACATCCATTAAACATAGATGACATGTTTGTTACTTGACTTGTATCAAAGTTACTTACATCGAGATTTGTTAAACTTTTACATACACCAAACATCATAAACATATTTGTTATTTGACTTGTATCAAAATGACTTACATCTAAATTGGTTAAACTACTACAACCTTGAAACATACGATACGTTGTTGTTACTTGACTTGTGTCAAAACTACTTAAATCGAGGCTGGTTAAACTACTACATCCATAAAACATTTCTTGCATTAAGGTTACTTGACTTGTATCAAAATACTCTAATCCTTCGATACTTGTTAAGCGTGAAAAACTAGAAAATAAATATGAACTGTCCTGATTTGCTATTACCTTATCATTTCCTTGGATGTATACTGTATAAGTTTTATTATCTTCATTTAATACCATATGAGCCATTACTGTCTCATTTTTTGCTTCTGATATATCAAAACTTTCAGTTACATTTTCTATATTATGGATTTCGTTTTCGAAAACTATTTTTGTAATAGATGTTTTATATTTCCAAATTTCTGTTGGATTATAATTACTTACTTTTTTCATAATTGATGGTGGTACTGTATATATTTCTCCATCCATTGATTTTG
>CANORV010000080.1 GCA_947569245.1 uncultured Mycoplasmatota bacterium
TGTCTTACACTATAGTTACATAAAATTTTTCTGGCTTTTACTTTTACAATTCACCCAAATTAATATTTATTTTTATATTTTAAATTTAATTACCATGATATAATTAAATAAAGAATAACAAAATATTCCAAATAATTAAAAAAAATAAAATTAATGAAAGGAAATATCAATCAATAAAGTGAATATTATTTGATTGATTAGATATAATATATGAAAAATAAAATCACTAAAATTATCTCAATAGCTATCCTTCTAAATATACTAATATTTATAATAAACATCTTAAATCAAGGTTTTACTGACATAGTATTAAAAACAATAAAATCAATAGGTACAACTTTTATCTTTAGCATCATATACACTTGTATATTAACACTTCACGAAAAAAAAGAATATAAAATATTTTCAACAACTAGCTTAATACTATGTAGTATAGGATATTTCTTAACAACATTAATAGCTTGGGAATTAATCGACTTTTGTATTGTTTTATGTGATTCATCAGAAAGTATAAGCAGAAACTTTTTGCTTAGTCTAATAATACTATCGTTATCATCTGCACATATTAGTTTAATACTAAATATTAAAAACAAAAATAATACCATAAAATATTTAAAAAGAACCGTTATTTTTCTCTCAACTGTTTTAGATATTTTTATATTACTATCTTTATTTAATATAATAACACTTCACTTTATATATATTCCAGCTCTAACAATATTAGTTTTATTAATAATTATTACCACTATTATTACCTTGCTGTTAGGAAAAAGCATCAAAAGGCAACCTAGAAAAAAACTATTACAGCAATAAAACTAATGATATTTCAAAACAAAATAAAATTATGTATAAAGAAGCCTATGAAAATTTACAAAAATAAATTCAAATATAAAATAAACAAAAAGAGAAAGCTAATCTTCCTCTTTGTAGTTTATTTTATTTTTATTTTAATTATTTATTTTGGTAGCTTCCACTAATTTGGTTCATTCCATTTTGAACTAAACGTCTAGTAATTTCACCACCAACAGTTCCGTTAGCACGGCTAGTAGCATCTGGTCCTAAATTAACACCGAATTCATTAGCTATTTCATATTTCATTTTTTCGATAGCTTGTTTAGCACCTGGTACTCTCATTTTCATTGAGTTTGTATTGTTGTTCATTTGTTTCACCTCCTATACATTTATAGATTGTGAAAAAATTAACATTTCATACTATTTTTTTACTGGAAATTTTTTCCTATAAAAAATTACTAAACTCATTATCATCTTCTTTAATAACAATAGTCTCAATATTTTTTAAAACATCATCAATCATTTTATTATAATCAAACTTTTCTTCATTAAACAAACATTCATTTAAACAAGGATTAATAACTGGATGTTTTGGCACAAAAACTGTACAACAATCTTCAAATGGCAAAATACTAATATCATAAGTATCAATTTTTTTTGCAATATCTATTATCTCCAGCTTATCTAAACAAGCAACAGGCCTAATAACAGGCATATTAGTTACTTCATTAATAACAGACATACTTGTTAATGTTTGACTAGCTACTTGACCAATTGATTCCCCATTGGCAATAACTAAACCTTTGTATCTTTTTGCAAGCCTCTCCATAATTCTATACATCATTCTACGCATAATTGTAATTGTATAATCACCATTACAATTTTTATAAATTGCCTCTTGTATTTGAGTAAAATTAACAATATGTAGATTAATCTTATCTGTATAAACTGATAACTTTCTAGTCAAATCTATAACTTTATTTCTAGCCTCAATACTAGTATGTGGAATTGCTTCAAAATAAACTGCATCCAACTTCACTCCACGTTTCATTGTCAAATAACCTGCAACTGGTGAATCTATTCCACCACTTAGCATCAACATTGCTTTAGGCTGAGTACCAACAGGATACCCACCAAGACCATAAAAAGTATCACTATATATATAAGTATATCTATCTAATATTTCAACTTTTAAAAGCATCTCTGGATTATGAACATCAACTTTAATATTATCTTTATTTTTTAAAACAATTCCACCTAATTTTTTAGCATAATCCATACTACTTATTGGAAAAGTTTTATCACTTCTTTTGACCTCAATTTTAAATGTTTTAAAGCTCTTATCATAAACATAATCAATAACTGCCTGATTAATAACATCTTCATTACTATCAATCTTAACAGCAACCTGATATGTATGAATTCCAAAAATATGATTAATTCTATCTAATATAGAATCTATTTCATTATCATTAAATTCTATATACATTCTAGAGATATCTTTAGAAATTTTAACATCATAATTTTTTAATTTTTTTAAAATCATTTGATAAAGAGTATTTATAAAAAAATTCCTATTTCCCTTTTTAGTAGTAAGTTCTCCATATTTTATTAATATTACTCTATTCATTAGTATTACCTCTTATTCTATTTTTATATAGTTTAATTTTTTTTAGTAAAATCAAGTTTTTCTATAGCTTGATTTAATTTTTCTAAAAAGATTTTTATCTCTTCTTCTGTAGTTAAATGTGACAAACTGATTCTAATAGTATGACTAGCACGTTCTATATCTTTATATATAGCAAAAACACTTAAAGAAGCACTTTCAGTTGTACTACAAGCTGTTTTTGTTGAAATATAAATATTATCTTTTTCAAGTTCATGTAACAAAGTTTCTGGCTTTATATTTAAAACACTAATATTAACAATATGCATAACAGAATGAGAATTACTGTTAATAATTACTGGTAACTTTTCAAGTCCTGAAATTAATAAATCATGTATTTTTGCAACTTTTTTTAGATTTTTATCATAATCTTCTAAGCAAATACGAAGTGCTTTACTACAGCTTACATAAAGTGCTAAAGCAGGAGTTCCACTACGATGAATTGTTTGACTTTTTCCACCATGAATTAGTGGTTCCATTAATATCTTTTCACGTTTTATTAAACAAGCAACACCTTTTAAACCATAAATTTTATGAGCACTAAATGTAAAAAGATCTATTCCTTCTAAATCAATTTTCACTTTTCCAACAGCTTGTGTTCCATCAACATGTAAAATAGTCTGATAATTACTTTTAACACATCTTTTAATAGAATTAATATCTTGACATATTCCAACTTCACTATTTACTTGACTAATAGTAACCAAAACTGTATCTTTTCTAAGTAATTTTTTTAAATCAGCTAAATCAACTAAACCATTTGAATCAAGTTTAACATAATCAACTTCATAACCCAAAGTTTTTAAATAATTACATGATTCTAAAACACTAGAGTGTTCAAGTTCTGTCGTAATAATATGCTTACCTCTATCTTTATATTTTAAAACTGTTCCAATAATTGCCATGTTATTTGCTTCACTGCTACTAGATGTAAAAATTACCTCATTAGTTTTAACCTTTAGTAAATCAGCAACTTGTTTAACACTACTATCCATAAGTCTCTTACTAGAAACTCCAAGCTTATGTAAAGAATTAGCATTACCAATATATTCTCTAGATACTTTAACAAAAGTATCTAATACTCCCTCATTTACTGGAGTTGTTGCAGAATAATCTAAATAAATCACACTTTACACCTCATCAATCTTGAGTTAGTATAACACAAACAAAATAAAAGTACAATTCAAAATCAAAGTAAAAAATTTTACTATCTAGAGTATTTTGATAGTAAAATCTAATTTTTAAAAAGACAAGACAACTCGGACACCATTGTTGGTACCGACTGAGCCATAATAATACCCTGATGCAAACATACCTGACTCTGTACCACTACCGTATGCACCCCTATAATTAAGTATATACCCAAAATTGTATTTATTTAATCTTCATTAAATATTTTTATCCATTTCATATCTAACCAAAATTTCACTTCATCATACGCAATACAATCTTTGCTTGGCATATTTAGTATATATATTTCAATATTTCTATTATTAATTAAGTTTAAAACTACAACGTAAGTAAGTTCAGCTATTGCACTAGCTCCTATGTATCCATTTATACCATTCTTTTCTTCATTCATTAAGAAAAACATATCTGTATTTTCCAAAGCTTTCATTTTAAAATAAAACTGGAATTATTTTAGGAGGAGGTTTACGAATGTAAA
>CANORV010000081.1 GCA_947569245.1 uncultured Mycoplasmatota bacterium
CTAATTTAGCTAAGCAAAAGGTGACTGAAGTATATGTTAAGGTAGAAGATAAGTTCGAAAATATGAGTGAAGTGGTAAGAAATGATGTAAGACTTACAGAGTTAGCATATGACCACACAATAGATAACAACCTAAGATATATTGGCCCAAATCCTAATAACTATGTAACATTTAATAATGAACTTTGGAGAATTATTGGAAGTTTTAACAACATAATAGATGGTGAAGGAAATAGTGCTACTAGATTAAAAATAATAAGAAATCAATCAATTGGTAGTATGAAATGGAACAATAACAGTAGTAATAATTGGGCAGCATCTTCTTTAAAAACACATCTTAATCAAACTTACTATAATTCTTTAACTGAAGAAAGTAAAAAAATAATAAGTAATTGTTTATGGAAAATAGGGGCATCTTCATATAATCAAACACCAATTAATTTTTATAATAGTGAACGAGGAACAACAACATATAATGGAAATCCAGCTACCTGGGTTGGAAACATTGCTCTTATTTATCCAAGTGACTATGGTCTAGCAACGAATGGAACAGGAAGTTTAGGCGGAAGAAACAATTGTATGAATAGAGTAATGTATGATTGGAGTAATAACTGGGGAAATTGTCCAAATGGTTCGTGGTTAAATATAAATAAATCACTATTTCTGACACCTCATAGTACAAGTTGGATATTACTAAATGATGGGTATATAAGAATTATAGAACCAACAATATCATTTCCTGTAAAGCCAACCTTATATTTAAACGAAAACATAAAAATAACATCAGGAACAGGAACTAGTACAGATCCTTTCATTCTTTCACTATAATTAATACTAAAACTAAAGAAGGATACCAATTTTTGGTATCCTTTTATCACTATCTAATTACTTCAAAGTTGCATAATAATTGAAATTTTTATCCTCAGTAATAAGAATCTTTTTAGAAAAAGCAATCTTTTTATCTTTAAACCCATCAATAGTAATAACAGTATCCTTATTAACCTTAAAATACAAAGTATCATCAGTTTCTATTTTGCAGTTAGTAAATAATTCACTTACCTCAAAAGTATCTTCACTATCCCACTTTAAAATAGAACCATTCTTAACACTTATATTTATATAATCAACTTTTTTATCTCTATCGAATTTAAAAAAAATAGGATATCCTGGGACACTAGACATTAAATTATTATAACTAGCAAGCTTTATTTTGATATTATCCTTTAATAGAACCCTATCATTAGAATTCATATAAAAATAAACCTTTACATTATTAGAAAATATTTCCTTTTTTAAATTTGTCTTACTGCTAAATATAAAACTAGTAGTAATCATAATTAAAAAACATACTGCAAAAACTGTATATCTAAAATAACTTTTCATTTTATTATTTCTCCTTCTTAATACATTATCCAAGACATTACTTAGAATTATATCTTTATTAATTTTTTCATCAAAAATATCTTTAATAACTTTTTCTTTAGTCATTTATTTTCATTCCTTTCTTTAAGACAACTATTCAATTCTTTTAATGTCCGATATAAATAATTTTTAACATTTGCATCAGTTATATTTAACAAAACAGCTATTTCCTTAATAGTAAGTTCTAAATAATAATAAAGATAAAAAATTTTTGCTATGATAACATTTTTCCTTTTTAGATAATTCCATACTAACTCCACATCATACTTATCACTGACACTTTTTTCTACATCAATATCACTAGAAATATTTTCTAATAAATTAAAATCATCTTTAGTAGAAAATAATGAAATGAACTTTACCTTATAATTAAACCGATAAAAATCTTTAATTTTATTTTTAGCAATTCCTATAATATAATTAGTATTATCTATATTATCAATATTTTGATAAACAGCAATATAAATATTTTGCATAATATCTTTTACATCCTCAATATTAGAACAATTACAAACTACATATTTTAAAACAGAAGTATATGTTTCATTATATAACCTTTCAAATTTCTTTAAGGTTTCCTGACCAGTCATTTTGTTCACCTCACTATTATAATCGTAAAAATAATGAAAAAAGTTTCAAAAAAGTAATTATTACTAAAAAAATTAGATAGCATAACATTATACAATCTAACTTTCTTTAATTATTTTAAACTATTTAAGTATTTCATTGCTTTTCTTGCTTGGGAATATTCACGGCTGTGCCTTATTTTATATTTCTTATTATTCATTACAAAATTAGAACCCGTTTGATGAAAATCAAATTTAACATTATATTTTAAACAGTCTCTTTTAATTTTAATTATCCAATCAAAATTACATTCTCTAGCATTTTCATAAGATTCACCAGCAACAGATACCATATCAATTTTCCCACTACTTAAAAATGGAGCTAAATCAATTTCTTCTAAAAGAGGGGAGGCCAAAATATATTTTTTACAAGCTTTGATACTTAAAAGAATAGGAAGTCTTTCTAGTACTTTTTGCTGATTTTCACAAGTCACAGCAATAATAACATTTGGATATCCATCATTCCAATCACTTGGAATACAGTTATAAAAACGTTCTATTCTTTTAGTACAGATTAAAAAATTTACATCTGGTCTTTCTTTAATTATTTTCCAAGCTTCCATTCTATATGAATCTGCTTCTTCGATAAAGAAATCTGAGGTGAAACAAGTTGCCACCTCAGTATTACTAGATATTTTAAAATTGCCATATCTATCTTTTTTTAAAGGTAAATTAAAATTTGTTTTAGATTTATTAACAATACTAGAATCAATGTTTCTTTTTTTGTCTAGATAATAAACAAAACAGTTTAAGCATCCAGGACTACATTTATGACAACCATGCCAAGGGTTCCAAAAAGCTCTTTTCATAAAACCACCTCATAATCGTTAAAAACAAATGAGTTTATTTCCAAAAAATATGTGTAATATCACGGTACTCATCTTCTATTTTTTTATATAATTTTTGATTAGTACCTTCTTTAGTAATTGGTCCATATTGATCATTTTCTGAACCCAATTTTATATAATCAAATATATACATCCATTTTTCTATTTCAACATCACGATTAGAGTAAAGAGCTGCTTTTATTTCATGTCTATGAATAATTTGACAATAATGTTTGAATTCTTCTTTAGAAATAAAATCATTTTTTCCTTCCCCTACAAAACAAACGCAACTTATTTGTTTTCTATAAGAATTAAAGATGCTATTAAAATTATCTAACAATAAATCTCCATTATCTGTAATATTAATAACAAGATTTTTTTCAACAGGAATTTCTATATCAGAAAGTCCTGCACTATCATACTTCATAAAATCACCACATTTTTAATATTAAAAATATTATACTATGTATTTTACGATAAATCAAATGTATAAAAACTAAAAAAACAAAATATAAAACAATAAGAAAATGATAATTTTCAGTCATATAAATTTCATATATTTCTAAAACAGCATAAATTTTGCATAAATTTTCCAAAAAATATGTATAATATATATTGTCAAACCCAATTCATTATGCTACAATTATATTGTTCTTCAAATGGCGATGTAGCTCAGCTGGCTAGAGCGTCCGGTTCATACCCGGAAGGTCGTGGGTTCGATCCCCTCCGTCGCTACCATTGGGAAATCTGTTCGAAAATTTTCGAACTTTAAATAGAGGACTTGCTAAAAGTCTTTTTTATGATATAAATAAAGAAGACGCCAATAGTATAGTTAATGCTATAAGAGCTTTTGCTAGTGAGATGTATAATCAAAAATTAAATGGTAGCTTATTAACTGTTAGAGAGTCTTTTCCAGAAAGTGCTATGAAATATAACAGAAAAAAATAAAGCAATTGTACTTTTTCTTTTTGGGTACCTTACTTCAATAAAATGAAGTAGGGTATTTTTAATTTTGTATAGAAAGGACTTCTAGCAAAAAACATTTTGTGTAGTTGTCAATGATGTGACACCTAAAAAGTGAAAAATAGAAAAGCGAT
>CANORV010000082.1 GCA_947569245.1 uncultured Mycoplasmatota bacterium
CATTTAATATAGCAAGTGATAAGACAGATAATGCAAAAAAAATAATGGCATATGTCGTAACAAATACAGATGATCCTACAACTCATACTATTTACATTCAAGGAAATGGTGGGGTAAGAGCAAATGAGAATAGTTTATCTCTATTTTATAATTTTGAAATGTTAACTAATATTGAAGGCTTAGAATACCTTGACACAAGTCAAGTAGCAAGCATGGCAAATATGTTTTATAATTGCAGCAGTTTAGCAAGCCTCGATTTAAGTAGCTTTAATACAAGTCGAGTAACAACAATGTCTGGTATGTTTTATGGGTGTAGTAGTCTAACAGGTCTTGATTTAAGTAGTTTTGATACAAGAGGTGTAACAACAATGTTATTTATGTTTTATAATTGTAGTAGTTTAACAAGTCTTGATTTAAGTAGTTTTGATACAAGTGGTGTAACAACAATGCTATTTATGTTTCAAAGTTGTAGTAGTTTAACCAGCCTCAATTTAAGTAACTTTAATACAAGCCAAGTAACAACAATGTCTGGTATGTTTTCTGAATGTAGCAGTTTAACTAGCCTCAATTTAAGTAACTTTGATACAAGTAAAGTAATAACAATGCAATCTATGTTTTTTAACTGTAGTAGTTTGGAAAGTCTTAATCTTGGTAGTTTTGATACAAGTGAAGTAACAGACATGGCAGGTATGTTTGAAAATTGTAGTAGCTTAACCAGTCTTGATTTAAGTAACTTTAATACAAATCAAGTAACAAGTATGGGTGCTATGTTTCAAAGTTGTAGTAGTTTAACAAGCCTCGATTTAAGTAGCTTTAATACAAGTAAAGTAACGACAATGTATCATATGTTTGCTATATGTAGTAACTTAACAACAACTATTACTATATCAAATCTTAATACCACTTCATATGATATGATGCTTGCTTATGCTGCAGTTAATGATGGTGCTTCTATAAAAGTAAACTACACTACAGAAACTAGTGATTTAGTAGATAAAATGATAGCTACCAAATCATCAAACTCAAACGTTGTAAAAGGGGAACTTATTTCTTAATATAAATTAAAGACACTAAAAGATAAAAAATCTTAACCAGTGTCTTTTTTTGATTTCTGCAAGTACTATTTTGTGCTGTAAATTTAATAAATGATATAATTATAATTTGACATGCTCTTTAATACTATGTAAATAAATTGTAAAATCTGAAATATTATTTTGTTTTTCCTATTTAAATTAAAAATACATGATAAAATTAATTTAAACAATAAGGGAGATAGGTTTTAATGAAAAAAGAGAAGTGGTATAAAAATCAAAAAATAATTATTCCAATGTTTATAGTATTAGGTTTATTTATAATAATTGGAACAAGTTATGCTTTGTGGCAGATAACATTACAACAAACTGATACTAATGTTATAACAACTGGGTGTTTGAAATTAACACTAACTGAAGAAACTGATGCAATTAATTTAGCTAGTGTAAGTCCAACAAGTGATGAAGATGGAAAGAAACTAACACCATATACATTTACAATAGAAAATACTTGTACAACAGATACTAACTACGTAATTAATTTAGAAACAACTTCAACAGGGGACAAGATTCTTGCTGATAATTATGTTAAGGCTCATTTGATTAGTAATACAGACCAGTTGTTTTTAGATAAATTACTTGAAAAACATATAAACGAAGAAAAAGTAATAACTGATGCAACTAATGCTTATAAACTATATCAGGGAACACTAGGTAATAAAGAAAAGAAGCAATTTAGCTTAAGACTATGGTTAGATGAAGAAACAGAAGCAGTTGATTCAGTAATGAATGCAACATGGCAAGGAAAGATAACTGTAACAGGAAAGTTTGTCCAAAATTCTAATCTTGCCAAATTGCAAGCAGTAAGCAGTGAATATGCTGAAGAAATATGGAAATATAAATTTTCAACAACAAAAATTATTTTTGAAAATACTATTCATGAAATAGAAGGTGCAATAGAGTCATTTAATATAGCAAGTGATAAGACAGATAATGCAAAAAAAATAATGGCATATGTAGTAACAAATCCAGATGATTCTACAACTCATACTATTTACATTCAAGGAAATGGTGGAGTAATGGCAAATGAAGATAGTTCATATTTATTTTGTATGTTTGCAAAATTAACAAGTATAGAAGGATTAGAATATTTTGATACAAGTAAGGTAGTAAATATGGAAGCTATTTTTGAACAATGTACTAGTCTAACAAGTTTGGATTTAATCAGTTTTGATACAAGTAAGGTAACAAATATGTATAGAATGTTTGAAGATTGTTATAATTTATCAAGTCTTGATATAAGTAATTTTGATACAAGTGAGGTAACAGATATGTCTGGTATGTTTTCTAATTGTAGTAGTTTAGCAAGTCTTGATTTAAGTAATTTTAATACAAGTGAGGTAACAGATATGGGTGGAATGTTTTCTGAATGTAGTAGCTTAACAAGCCTCGATTTAAGTAACTTTAATACAAGCCAAGTAACAAATATGATAGGTATGTTTTGGTCATGTAGTAGTTTAACAAATCTAGATTTAAGTAATTTTAATACAAGTAAAGTAACAGAAATGTCATCTATGTTTAGAAACTGCTGTAGTTTAACAAGTCTCAATTTAAATAGTTTTGATACAAGTCAAGTAACTGATATGTCTAAGATGTTTACTGATTGTGGTAAATTGACAACAACAATTAATATCATGAATCCAAATGTTACATCATATTCTGACATGTTTAAAAATGCGGCAACAGTAGAAGGAAGTCAAATAAAAGAAAACTACATTACAGAAACTAGTGATTTAGTTGATCAAATGATAGCTACTAAATCATCAAACTCAAACGTTGTAAAAGGAGAACTTATTTCTTAATATAATTAAAGACACTAAAAGATAAAAAATCTTAACCAGTGTCTTTTTTGTTGTTTTCTGTAAGTACTATTTCGTACTATAATTTTGATGAATAATAGAATTATAATTTGACATGCTCTTTAATACTATGTAAATAAATTGTAAAATCTGAAATATTATTTTGTTTTTCCTATTTAAATTAAAAATACATGATAAAATTAATTTAAACAATAAGGGAGATAGGTTTTAATGAAAAAAGAGAAGTGGTATAAAAATCAAAAAATAATTATTCCAATGTTTATAGTATTAGGTTTATTTATAATAATTGGAACAAGTTATGCTTTGTGGCAGATAACATTACAACAAACTGATACTAATGTTATAACAACTGGGTGTTTGAAATTAACACTAACTGAAGAAACTGATGCAATTAATTTAGCTAGTGTAAGTCCAACAAGTGATGAAGATGGAAAGAAACTAACACCATATACATTTACAATAGAAAATACTTGTACAACAGATACTAACTACGTAATTAATTTAGAAACAACTTCAACAGGGGACAAGATTCTTGCTGATAATTATGTTAAGGCTCATTTGATTAGTAATACAGACCAGTTGTTTTTAGATAAATTACTTGAAAAACATATAAACGAAGAAAAAGTAATAACTGATGCAACTAATGCTTATAAACTATATCAGGGAACACTAGGTAATAAAGAAAAGAAGCAATTTAGCTTAAGACTATGGTTAGATGAAGAAACAGAAGCAGTTGATTCAGTAATGAATGCAACATGGCAAGGAAAGATAACTGTAACAGGAAAGTTTGTCCAAAATTCTAATC
>CANORV010000083.1 GCA_947569245.1 uncultured Mycoplasmatota bacterium
AAAAGAAGAATGATATTCAAACTTATAAAGAGATTATTGCTTTTATGGAAAATAAGTCATTATCTTATGAAGAAGTACAACAAGAAATAGGAAAAAGAAATTATCAAAAGATTTTGTTAACAATTTTGACAGGTTTAATAACATTTATTATTTTTATAATTGAAATATTTATAATGAAAAAATTATAGGAAAAAAAGATTTTAGGAGGTAGAATATGGAATTTTGGATAATTTTTATAGTTCTTATATGTATGGGTGGAAGTTGTTCACTTGCTGGTACTTGGTGGAGTAAAAAGAAAAACGAAGAAAAACAAAAAAAACAATAACTTCATCTAGAAAAGAAATATTAGTAATTTAAAAGGAGTAGGTAGTCAATATCTACTCCTTTAAGAATTTAAAGAAATTTAATTATAAAACTTATTTTTTAGGAAAAAACTTAATATACATCATATGTTAATTTTTTAAATTATCAAAGTAATGTTTTAAAGCATATCCCGTTGGAGTATTAAGTTTAGATATTTCTATAGGAGTAACACTACCTACCACCATACCACCATATTTACCCGCACCAGGACCAACCTCAAATATATAATCAGACTCTTTAATTACTGATGCAGTATGTTCTACTAAAAGGACAGTATTTTTATTTCCAACACTATTAAGTTTCTTTATAGCCATTAATACTTTAGATACATCACTTGCATGTAATCCGCTAGTTGGTTCATCTAAAACATATAATACTCCTGATATTTCACTAGATATTTGAGCAACTATTTTTAATCTTTGAGCTTCTCCACCTGATAAAGTATTAGCACGCCTTGATAAAGTTAAATATCCAACACCTAAATCTATACATTGTTTTAAATTCATAAGAAATTTAGTCTTAAATTGACTCCAAACGTTATCACGAAAATCATTAAATTCATAATTATTCAAAAATTCGTATAATTCATCTAAGGGCAAATTCATATAATAATCGATATTTTTTTCATTTATATAAACATCTAATGCATCCCTATTATAACCTGTACCTAAACAATCTTCACATCTTGTCCTAACCATAAATTTTTCTAAATTTTCACGAACATCAAGACTTTTAGTAGTTCGATACAACTTTAAAGAGTCACTAATAATTCCTGGATATTCTAACTTATACTGCCTACCTTTTTTTGACCATAAAGTAAGGCAACTTTAAGTTCGTTAGAATATTCCTTTATTGGAGTATTTTCATTGCATCCAAATTGGCCTAAAAACGAACATAAAAATTTATATTTTGTTGTCCCAATTGTTGCACCACCTAACTTAAGTCCACCTTCACTTAAAGACTTTTCTTGATCAGGCCAAATTAAAGTCTCATCAAACTCGAGTATCTCACCAGTACCTTCACATGAATAGCATGCACCATGTGGTGAATTTAAATTAAAGATAGATGGATTAATTTCAATTTTTTTATCTCCCTTATATTTTCCACACGAAGAAAATAGAACTTGTAAATAATAACCCATTTGAGAAATTGTACCAACTGTGCTTCGTGGATTTTTAATGCTTTTACTTTGCATAAGTGCAATAGCTGGAGGAAGACCAATAAAATAATCAGTATCTGACTTTTTTATTCTTGATAAAAAGAAACTTTCATTTACTCCCAAAGATTCAATATATCTTCTCTTCCCCCTCGGCATATATTGTATCATATACTAAAGTAGATTTACCTGACCCAGAAACACCTATAAAAGAAACAATTTTAGAATAAGGTATTGTAATACTTACATTCTTTAAATTGTTTTCTCTTGCTCCTTTAATTTCAATTCCATTCATTATTTCATCCCCCTAACTTATCATCATTATATCACATTTTAAACATAATAAATACGTGAGAATAAGTAAAAAAGTTATAATTTAGTAGTGTTACAATTGACATGACACAACTAATATAGAAAAAGCAATAAACACAATAAAGTATTAGTTGAAAATAAAAAATATATAAAGGAGTTGCTTATGTATAACACTAAATAAGGGAAATATACTACATGAACTAAACACAAAATATTATATAAATAAATTCTATAGAAGTAATTGCCTTGTTTATTTTGTGTATAGAGGATATAAAACAAAAAAATTTTATTTGATGGGTTGAAATAAAAAATTTGATAAGCCAAAGTAGTTCCTAATGAATATGCATAGACTATTAACTTTTCACCTTAATAGTCATACTAAATTAAAAATAAAATGAATTAAAGATTTAACTAGGGAAAATAACGACATCTCTATGTGTTGAATCTATGTAAATTTCAGATTGAAAATACACTATAGTATAGTTTATATTTTACATATTTTCATAAAATTTATTCATTATATAAGGTTCTCGATAAAAGAGAATCATACTTTTTAAATGTACCTTTTTGTAAGTAGTTTGAAACTAGATAATGAAGAATATTACTAGTTATTATGGTATATTATTTTAAAAAAATACAATTTATAGGGTGTCTTTTTTAAACTTGCACTTTATTTTCAGACAAAAATTAACAATAAATATCGGGTATAATAAATTCGTTTAAGTTAAAATGTATATATGAACTGGGAGGAAAAAATATGAATTGGAGTGAATCTATAAGTAGAGCTATTGAATATATTGAAAATAATTTAACAAATGATATAAGTATTGAAGATATTGCAAATCATCTTTATATATCATCATTTTATTTTCAAAAAGGATTTTCTATTGTTTGTGGTTATGGAGTTGGAGAATATATTAGAAATAGAAAACTATCACTAGCAGCTTATGAACTACTTAATACTGATAATAAAATAATTGATATAGCCTTAAAATATGGATATGATTCCCCTGATAGTTTTACAAAAGCATTTACAAGATTCCATGGTTCTACTCCAACCTCAGTTCGTAAGGGTGGAAAAATAAAAGAATTTGCACCTTTGAAAATAAATATAACGTTGAAAGGTGGTTATACTATGGAGTACAAAATTGAAGAAAAAGAGGCATTTAAAGTTATTGGCTTAAAGAATAGTTTTAAATATGAAACTGCAAATCAAGAAATCCCAAAAATGTGGAAAAAATTCTTTATAAAAAATGCATTTAGTAAAATAAAACCCAAATATGCAATTAATATTGATAACAATATGAAAGGTAGTGAATTTGATTATATTATTGGAGATGACTATAATCAAACGTCAAAAATTCCTAAAGATTTTGAAATAGTAGAAATTCCAAAATTTACCTGGGTTATATTTTCTTGTACAGGACCAGCAAGTATAAAAATGCAAGAAATTAATGAAAAAATATTTAAAGAGTGGTTACCTAGTAGAAATGAATATGAAATAGCAGCAGGGTATAATATCGAAATTTATTCAAATCCAGATGACTATAAAAATGGAACAGATGATGAAAAATATTATTGTGAAATTTGGATTCCTATTAAGAAAAAGTAATGATATAAATTAAAATCCATCGAGTAAATTATATTTAAGATTTACTCTTTTTGCTATTTTGTATAATTTATTATGTTATAATGAAAAAGAAAATAGTTTATATAAATGATTGGAGAAATATGAGATGGAAAATAAAATATGTCAAAGTTGTGGTATGCCTATAACATCAAATGAACAATTAGGTATAAATAAGGACGGAAGTATCAATGTGAATTTATGTCAAGTTTTTAGACACATTTTTTCGAACAAATTCATCGCATTTA
>CANORV010000084.1 GCA_947569245.1 uncultured Mycoplasmatota bacterium
TAGGTAAATTCTATACTTTAACACTCTTTCTAATTTTTTTCATGATTTAGTCCTGAAAATCTTTTTTCAATTATTGATAAACTTAATTACATGTGATACAATATAACATATAAATATTATAGTTGAAGGAGATTAAGATATTATGCTAATAGATCAAGAAAAAACAAGTTTATTTAATGTAGATGAATTTGATGAAGAAGTAGTTAGAAGAATAATAACAGATGTAAGAGACGCTTTAGAAGATAGAGATTATGATGTCGTAAGCCAATTAGTAGGTTATTTAGTGAGTGCTGATCCTGGATATATATCATCCCATTTAGAAGCACGTAAAAAAATAACTAGTATTGATAGATGTACAATCCTAGAAGTTATTTTAAGAGAATATTTAAAAAAATTAGATTAATATGCGTTATTTAGGACTTGACTTAGGTACCAAAACACTAGGAGTTGCAATAAGTGATCCACTCGGATTAATTGCAAGTACCTTAACAGTTATAAGGCACAACGAAGAATATGATAAACTAATTACCGAAATCGAAAAAATAGTAAACGAAAAAAAAGTTAATGTTATCGTTCTTGGTTTTCCTAAAAATATGAACAATACAATTGGAGAAAGAGCAGAAATAACCTTAAAATTTAAAGATAATCTAGAAAAACAATTAAATATTCCTGTTTACTTACAAGATGAAAGACTTACAACTAGACAAGCCGAAAATATCTTAATAAAAAATGATACAAGTAGAAAAAAAAGAAAAAAAGTAATTGATAAATTAGCAGCAACAATAATATTACAAAGTTATTTAGAAAGAGAAGGAAAATAATATGGATAAAAACACATTTAAAGTAATAAACAATGAGAAAGAAGAAGTAGTATGTAATATTTTATTTACTTTCGATAGTGAAGAAACTAAAAAAAGTTACATTGTATATACTGATAATACCACAGATGAAAATGGAAACATTCAAGTATATGCTTCAATTTTTAACCCAGAAGATCCAAATACAAAACTAGAACCAATTGAAACAGAAAAAGAATGGAAAGTTATCGAAACGATTTTAGAAACATTGCAAGAAGAAGTAAAAAATAAACAAAACAACGAAAGTCAAGAAGCATAAACAAAAAAGCTTCTTATTTTTAGGAGGAAAAGTTGTGAAGAAGTTAAGAAATATAGTTATTATTACTTTATCAGTACTATTAACGACAATTATTGTTATATGTACTTACTATAATTATAATATTTCACCAGTTGGAAAAAATAAAAATAATATAGAAATTACTATACCTAAAGGAACAAGCAGAAAAGGTATTGTTAAAATTTTAAAAGAAAATAAACTAATTAGAAATGAAAAATGTTTTTTAATATATTTAAAACTTAATAATATTGTCTCTATGAAAGCAGGTTACTATGATTTAAATCAAAGTATGAATGCTAAAGAGATAACTAATATATTAATAAAAGGAAGTACTAAGAATCCAAATGCCATTCAAATTACTTTTAAAGAAGGAATAAACATTAAAAAAGTGGCACAAATAATAAGTGAAAATACAACTAATAGTTATGATGATGTTATAAATAAAGTAAAGAATCAAGAATATTTAGATAAATTAATTGAAAAGTACTGGTTTATTGACGAAAGTGTTAAAAATAAAGAGTTATATTATCCACTTGAAGGATATTTATTTCCAGATACTTATCGATTTGAAGAAAAGAATGTTAGTGTTGAAGAAATAATTGAAACAATGCTAAATGAAATGGATAAAATATTAACCCCATACAAAGAAGAAATGGTTAAGAAAAATCTTAGTGTTAATCAGGTTATAACATTAGCTTCTATTATTGAAAAAGAAGGAAGAAAAAAAGACTTTAAGACAATTTCCTCAGTATTTAATAATCGAATTAAAATTAAAATGGCTCTTCAAAGTTGTGCAACAGCTTATTATGGAATGGGACTAGAATTTAATGAATTAGGAATAGCAACTGCTGAAGTAGTATCTGCAACTAATCCTTATAATACTTATCGAATTACGACCCTTCCAATCGGACCAATTGCCCTTCCTAGTAAAGATGCTCTTGATGCAGCAGTATTTCCAAATGATACAGAGTATTTATATTTCCTTTCTGATAATCAAAAAGTTACTTATTTCTTTAAAACTTATGCTGAACATCAAAATAAACAACAAGAATTAATTAATACTGGAAAATGGTATAGATAAAAAAAGGATATGATAAAATGATTTCAAATATTGAAGAAGAAGTAAGAAAAATAAAAAAATATGCTCTTGATAATAATGTACCAATTATGGTAGATGAATCAATAGATTACTTAACAGACTTCATTGTAAAAAAGCAAATAAACTCCGTTTTAGAAATAGGAACAGCAATAGGATATTCTGCAATTATGATGGCTTTATCTAATCCAAATATCAAAATTACTTCTGTTGAAAGAGATAAAGATAGATACTTAGAAGCCGTTAAAAATATAAAAATATTCAATCTTGAAGATAGAGTAACTCTTATCTTTAATGATGCCTTTAATATAAATTTGACTGATAAATTTGACTTGATATTTTTTGATGCAGCTAAGTCACAGAATATTAGATTTTTTGAAAAGTTTGAACATAATCTAAATGAATCAGGATTCATAATAACTGATAACATTTCTTTTCATGGACTAGTAGAAGATGATAGCAAAATAGTTAGTAGAAATGTTCGAGGATTAGTTAGAAAAATCAAAAATTATATTGACTTTTTAAAAAATAATGACCGCTATGTCGTTTCTTTTTTAGATATTGGTGATGGTCTTTCTATAGCAGAAAAAAAGTAGTTTAATAATTAGTGATATTAACTCTAATAAATATATTTACTAGATTTTTACCTGGATAAATTGTTACTTTATTAGTTATTGCTTTTTAAAAGTATTAATAGTAAAATAAATATATAATAGAAAGAGTTATAGATATATCAAAAAAAGAAAAACAAATGTAGTAACATAAATATTAATATCAAAAAAGTTTATTCTTATTATCCAAAATAGGTAATCTATTTATAACAATTTACAACAATTAACTTATAATGTGGAGAGTGAAAAAATGAATAAAAATAACCAAGGATTTACCTTAATCGAACTTCTAGCTGTAATTGTTATTCTAGGAATTCTTTTCTCAATTGGTGTAGCTTCTTACTCATCATATCAAAAAAAGGCTAAAGATGAGGCAATAGAGCGGGCAGAGGATGCTATGAGAAGTGGAACTGCTAATTACTTTATTACTTGTACGACAAGTTATACTGGAAAAAACAAAGAATTATGTAAAAAGTACACTATGCCATATGATATTGGAGATAAAACTAAAGTATGGTTGAAAGATTTAATTAAGGAATCTATATTAGACCCAATTGCTAACCCATATAATAATGGCAAAGTATGTAGTGAAAATACAAGCTATGTTTTAATAACTAGTAAGGGTGATAGTGATAAAAACTTAGATTTAGAATATATTGCTTGTCTTGATTGCGGAAAGTATAGATCAAAAAATTCAAAATGTGACTGGACAGAAATGGCACCATAAACAGTCATATTTTTTATTTTACAATAACCAATAAAAAGGAATGATTACATGAAAAAGTTGAAGAAACTAAATAAAAGTGGTTTTACAATGATTGAAATTATGGCTGTTTTTATAATTCTTGGAATAGTTATGG
>CANORV010000085.1 GCA_947569245.1 uncultured Mycoplasmatota bacterium
CTAAAAATAGTGTCAGTGATTTTACTCACCAACACTATTTATTATAGAACCGAAAAAAACAAAGCTTAGTTGTTGAGCTTTGTTTTTGCTTCTTCATATAAATTTTTTACTAAAATAAATGTATCTGGTTCTAGTTCTTTTTTTAAATTTAAAAATATCAATTGAACATCTCCATTATATAAATCTTCAAAATTTTCTTTAATAGTTTTATAGATTGTGTCAATATCTTTATCACTTATTTGATAATTATTTAAATTAGCATATTTTTTTATATCTTCTTTAGACATACTGTCAACATATTTTTTTATTAGAGTCTTATACATTATATCACCATAATAATTTATGCAAAAATTTTAAAAATATGCACATAATAAAAATGGTGATGTTTATGAAAAAATCAATAAATATGAAGATTGATATATTTAAAATAGTAATTGTTTTTTTGTTTTCTTTTATATTTTGTTTTATGACTTATACTTTTATAAGTAAAAAGGATATTTATCAGAAGAAATTAGAGGATATCACTTCTAATATTGTTTATGGCTCATCTGCACCACGAGGAAGAATTTATGATAGAAATTATAATATTTTGGTTGATAATGTTAGTGTTCCAGTTATTTATTATAAGAAAAGTGATAATATAGGGAGAAATGATGAGATAAAGCTTGCTTATAAAGTTAGTAAATATATTGATATTGATTATAAAAAGTTAACTGATAGAAATTTAAGAGAATTTTATCTTGCCAATAATATGAGTCTTTGTAACAGTAAAATAACGGATGAAGAATGGAAACTATATAAGGCTAGAAAACTTACTAATAGTGATATTGATAATTTAAAAATATCACGAATTACTGAGGAAGAGCTATCTGGTTATAGTGATTTGGATAAAAAGGCTGCTTATATTTATTATTTAATGAATAGAGGATATTCTTATGATGAAAAGATAATAAAAGATAAAAATGTAACTGATAGTGAATATATTACTTTTACACTTAATCAAGAGATATTTGAGGGATTTAAAACTAAGTTAGAATGGGAAAGAACTTATCCGTATGGTGATACTTTTAGATTAATGTTAGGTAATATTTCTAATGGATTGTATGAAGAGGATAGTAAGTATTATTTAGAAAAGGGTTATTCTTTAACGGATAAGGTTGGAATAAGTTATTTAGAAAAACAGTATGAGGATTTATTAAAAGGGACAAAGGCAACATATTTAAAAAGAAGTTCTATGAAACTTGATAAACTTACTGATGCTAAAAGAGGAAATGATATTGTTTTAACAATTGATATTAATTTACAAAAAGAGATAGAAGAGATAGTTAAGAGTGATTTGCTTAGGGCTAAGCAGGAAGAAAATACTAAGTATCTTAATAAGACTTATGTTATTATTCAAGAACCAAATACTGGTGAAATTTTGGCTGTTACAGGTCAAAGTCTTTTAAAAGTTGGTAATGAGTATAAAACAGTTGATGTCAGTAGTGGAATTGTTACAGATCCTTTTACTCCTGGGAGTGTTGTGAAAGGAGCCTCAATGCTTGTTGGTTATAATGAGCAAGCTATTAAGATGGGAGAGGTTTTAACTGATGAGTGTATTAAAATAAAATCAATTCCAAGAAAGTGTTCATCACATACTTATGGAAAAATTAATGATATTGATGCTTTAGCTTATTCTTCAAATGTTTATCAGTTCAAAATTGCTATTCGTGTTGGAAAAGGTAATTATACATATAATGGACCACTTGATATTGATAGTAAAGCTTTTGATATTTATCGAAAAACTTTTGGTGAGTTTGGACTTGGTAAGAAAACAGAAATAGATTTACCAGTTGAAAGTTTAGGTTATATTGGAACTAGTACAAAGCCTGAACATTTACTTAATTTTGCTATGGGACAGTATGATTCTTATACACCAATTCAACTTTCTCAGTATATAAATACAGTTGCTAGTGATGGAAAAAAGTATCAGCCGCATTTTTTAAAGGAAATTAGAAATTCTAGTAGTACTAGTGATATTGGTACATTAAATAAAAAGATAGAGCCAGTTTTACAAGATACAGTTGAGACAAAAGAGGAATATTTAAAAAGAGTTCAAGAAGGCTTTAAGGCTGTTATGGATTATGGATATGGTAAAGGTGTTATGGGAAGAGATAGAGATGCAAGTGGGAAGACTGGTACTAGTGAGACTTTTATTGATACTGATAATGATGGAAAAATAGATACTGCTACTATTTCTAATGCTTTTGTTGGATATTCCCCAAGTATTAATCCAAATATGTCAATAGCTGTTATTACTCCTGATGTATCACACTTTGAAAATAATTCTTCGTTTATAAGTTACGTTAATCGTCGTATTGCACGAAATGTTACTAATAAGTACTTTGAATTAAGAGAAAAAAGCTAATTTATAAGTTTTTTTTTAAATATAGAAAAAAATTTTTGCATTTTTAAATATTCTTTGATATAATTGCATATAGGAAACAAGGAGGGATTATTGTGGCAAAAGTAGGAAATAGACAAAATAAAACTTTCGTATGTACTGTTTGTGGTAAAGAAGGATACAGAATGAGCAAAAATGTAAAGAACACTACAGAGCGTATGGAACTTAGTAAATATTGTTCAAATTGTAGAAAACATACTACACATAAAGAAAAAAAATAATAGTATATTTATTTTTAGGGGGTCTATATGTTAAGACATTTTATAACATTTATTGATTATGCTAAGTTAATTGAAATGCAGGCAAATCAAGTTTCTTATACTTTACCAGTAGAAAAAAATAAAAAAAATTCTAAAAATTCTGTGGTTTTAAGTAATAGACAAAAAGTTTTAAAAAAGGGAAGAAATTAGAAATCAGTATTTTCTTATTTCTTTTCTATCTATATGGAGGAAGGAGGTTTTTAAATGATTAATACTAATGACTTAAAAGTAGGTATGACTATTCAGATGGATGGAAATATCTTTACAGTGTTAGAAACAGGTCATGTAAAACCAGGTAAAGGTGCTGCGTTTGTTACAGCTAAGTTAAAAAATTTAAGGTCTGGTTCTATTATTGAAGAAAGATTTAATGCTGGAACTAAGGTGCAATCTGCTCGTATTGAGAAAAAGGATATGCAATATTTATATGAGATGAGTGGTACATATTATTTTATGAATATGGAAACTTATGATCAAATTGAACTTAATAAGACTACTTTAGGTGATGATAGTAAATATTTAAAGGAAAATTTAATGGTTAATATTACCTTTTATGAGGGTGAAGTTTTAGGATTATCTCTTCCTGATAAGATTGAATATTTAGTAACATCTACTGAACCTGCTGTTAAGGGAAATACTACTAATAGTGCTATGAAAGATGCAACACTAGAAAATGGTATGGTAATAAAGGTTCCATTATTTATTAGTGAAAATGAAACAGTAGTTGTTTCTACTAAAGATGGTAAATATGCATCAAGAGCTTAAGGATCTTTTTTTTGTTTATAAGGAATTTTCTCCTTATAAAGAACGTAAAGGGAGTGGATTAATATCCACTAAAAAAAGATTCTTTATTAGATTGAAATAATGGTTAATTAATTGTATAATAATATTATAGAAAATGAGAAAAATATGGGAGTTGAAAATTATGAAGAATGAAAAAATAACAAAAAATCATCTATGGGGGGGGGTACTTTACAAATAGAAAAGTAATCAT
>CANORV010000086.1 GCA_947569245.1 uncultured Mycoplasmatota bacterium
TAAATGCAATGAATTTGTTCGAAAAAATGTGTCTAAAAACTTGACATAAATTCATGGGATGTTAATGAAGAATATGTTAATGATAATACTTTAACAGTTTACATTAAAAGAATAAGAGAAAAAATTGAAGATGATGTTTTAGAACCTAAAATAATTGTTACAGTTAGAGGAATTGGATATAAGGTAGTGATTTAAAGTGAAAAATAAAGAATTTCTTAGTTTGTATAAAAGTTTTTTTATCGTTCTTGTTATTTTTATTGTTGTATCTTTTATTTATATATTTACACTAAGAATTGAAATAAATAACTATGGATATCACATAACAAGTAATATTGTTGGAAATTTAGTAGATAATCATCCAGAATTAGAAGAAGAAATAATAAAGAGTTTAGATAAGAAAAATAGTTTTAATTTAGAAAAATATGGAATTACTAAGGATAATTTGACGGGGTTAAAAATATATAAAGAAACTACTAGTAATATAGTAATAGTCTTTTTAATCTTTTTATTTGGGTGTTTTCTAGTAATTACAATTATTTATTTTTGCTATTTAGTTAGGTTTTATAAAAATTTAAAAGAAGTTAGCAATTATATAAAAGATGTTTTATGTAATAGATGTGTAAGTAAGATAGAGGACTATGATGAGGGGATATTTTCTATTTTAAAAAATGATATTAGTAAAATAGCTATCGAGTTAGTTTTGAGTAAGGATAATTTAGAAAAGGATAAAAAATATTTAGAAGAAACATTATCAGATATTTCACATCAATTAAAGACACCTCTTACTAGTATGTATATGATTAATGATATTTTAGATAGTGATTCATTAAATGATTCAAAGAAACATGAGTTTTTAGAAAGGAATAGAAAACAATTAGAACGAATAGAATGGCTTGTTACTTCTCTTTTAAAGTTATCTAAATTAGAAAGTGGAACGGTAAAATTAAAACTTGAAAATGTTTCTATTTTAAAGGTAGTAGAAGATAGTTTTTTACCACTTAAAATACCTTATGAATTAAAACAACAGGAATTTTCTATTGAAGTCGTTAATGATTTTTTAGTTTTATGTGATTATAATTGGACAAGAGAGGCTTTGATTAATATTTTAAAAAATGCCCATGAGCATACACCAGAAAGTGGAAAGATTATTGTTAGGATAGATAGTAATCCAATATATACCGAAGTTATTATTAGTGATAATGGTTGTGGGATATCAGACAAAGATATAAGACATATTTTTGAAAGATTTTATAGAGGAAAATCTGGTTCTAAAGATAGTGTTGGGATTGGACTTAATATGGCCAAAAATATTATTGAAAGGGAAAATGGAGTAATTGAGGTTACTAGTAAGAGTGGTAAAGGTACAACTTTTACAATTAAGTTTTATAAAGTAAAATAATGTAAATTATATAAAAAAGAACGAATTCTTTTGTTTTCTTGTGATATACTTTTATTGATAGGAGTTATATTATGGCATTTGTTTATGGTGTTATTGGTGTTATAACAGGTTTTTTTGTTTTAATATTGATAATTTATTTTGGCATTCATATTTTGCTTAATCAAACTGGTTATCGAGGTAAAAGTCTTTTAAGTCTTTATAATGAGATAAAGAAAAGTGCTTTAGAAGAGAAGCTTCGTAATAAAAATGTTAGTGGTATGACTAAAGTGGTTTTACCAATTATTAAAAAAGATTTTTTAGAATTCAATGAGAATGAGTTTTATATGAAAGCTGAAGAGTCTATTCGTAATATTTTAATGTCTATTGAAAAGAAGAATGATAAGTATTTAAAAGGTGATGATTATTCTTTAATTAGGGGGAAGATAAAGTTACAAATAGATGATTTGATAGATACGAAGATATCTTATAAATATGATGATATTGTTTTTCATAAACATGCTATTAAATCCTATAAGAAGGATAAAGGTATTAGTACATTAGTTATATCGTCAAGTCTTGAGTATTTTTATAAGAAAATAGTTGATGGAAAAGAAGTAATTTCTGATAATTATAAAAAGCAGACTAGGTATCAAACTACTTTTATTTATATTTACGATGTTAAAAAAGCGGGTTTTGATATAGGAATACTTGGTATTAATTGTCCTAATTGTGGCAGTCCTATTAACAGCTTAGAACAAAAAAGTTGTTCTTATTGCAAGAGCGGTTTTAACATTCAAGTAGCAAATTTACTTAAATGTTGGAAAATAATTGAATATAGAGAAGATTATTAAACTAGGAGGGATTTTTAATGGGTTTAATTAAAGCAGCAGTTTCATCTGTTGGTGGAACATTACATGAACAGTGGCAGGATTTAATTCAATGTGAGGATATGGGTAATAATATATTAATGAGAAAGGTTACTACTAAAAGTGGTCAAATTTCAAAAGGTAGTAGAATTATGGTATCCCCAGGACAAGTTGCAGTTATTTATGATTCTGGTGTAATAGTTGATGCAACAGCAGAAGAAGGGGTATATGATTTTGATCAATCTACATCACCATCCTTTTTTGGTGGACAGTTTGGTCCAGTTTTTAAGGAGATGTGGCAAAGATTTACTTATAATGGAACACCAGCTAAAGAACAGGCAGTATTTTATTTTAATATAAAAGAGATTCTTGATAATAAGTATGGTACAGCAACACCAATTGAGTATCAGGATTGGTCTCATCCAATTCCTAATCAAATGACAAATTCTTTACAGCCAATGAGTTTACTTGTTAGGTGCTATGGTAAGTATACTTTTAAAATATTTGATCCGGTTGTATTTATGAGAAATCATGCAGGAACAAGTGAAGAAGTTACTAAAGATATGATTGTTGATCAAATGGCAAGTGAAGTAATTGCTGCTTTTCAAAATGTTTTAAATGAAATGGGAAATGATAAGCATAAAGTTCCAGTATTAGAACTTCCTAGTCATACTGATGAAATTAAGCAAGCAATGGATCAAAAAGTGTTTGATGAACCAATTAGAAAACGTGGTATTTCTTTAGAGGGATTTGTTGTAGAAAGTGTGTCATTGACAGATGAATCAAGAACAAAAATGGATAATTATGAATTATCAAGTAACAGTCATTTACAACAAGGAACACTTGTTGGAGCATATGCAACTGCTGTTAAAGATGCTGCTAATAATGAAGGTGGTGCAGCTAATGGTTTCATGGGTGTTGGAATGATGAATATGGCAAGTGGTGGAATGATTGGTGGTGCAGCGGTTACTCCTTTTTCACAAAATCAGCAACAAGTACCAGTTCAATCAGAAGTAAATAATCAAAATGTAACAGCAAAATTTTGTAGCAATTGTGGTTCTCCTGTAAATGGTGGTAAATTCTGTAGTAATTGTGGACATCAAATATAGTAATCAAGTTGATTTTTTAGAATTTATATAGATAAAACTCAAAATGTAATAAAGAACTTAAGATTAACACTATATTTTAAAAACAAGACATCCAAAATATCCAGTCCTTCATTCTACTTATGAAGAAATTAATTACAGAAAAACGATAAGAGAAAAGGATTTATTAAATTTACAAAATATTCTTATAAATAAAAAGTAAAAGTTTGATTTATCGGTTCTTTGTCAAGTAGTGTTGGTGAAGCCAAAAACTGATGATAAATGAATTGT
>CANORV010000087.1 GCA_947569245.1 uncultured Mycoplasmatota bacterium
CATTACTTATATAGGACATTACATGAGTTAAAAAATTATTTAAAGGAGGAAAAGTAACTTTATGAACAATATAAAAAATGTTTTTGAAGAAGAATTTAATATTGATAAAAACCATAAAGAAATATTAAGTAAAATAGAAAACAATCAAAGAAGCAAACGTTTAAATACCGTAAATAAATTTTTAATAGCATCCTGTGTTGTAATTATGTTTGTAATAATAAGCCCAGTACTTTTAAAAGATAATAAAGTTTATAATAATAACTATCTTAATGTTAAAGATATTATAAATTATAATATTTTAGATGAAGACTTAAAAAAAAGTGATATACTCTATGAAATGTCTAAAAGAGTAAAAGAAATAAAACAAAGTCCTAAAAACATTGAAAAAATAGAAAAGGAAGTTCCCTTTTTATCTAATATAAATATTTCAAAAACAATCAGAAAAAACACTGAGTATGAAGTACTTTATCAAAAAAGTAGTCAGAGCAATATAACAGATAATGGTAAACAAGAAGGTCTTTTAATTAGTTTTTTTTCAGATGATAACTTAAAGGCAATTACAATCTTTGTATCAAAAAAAATTACTCAAATTCCAAGTTGTTACTTATTAGAATTAGATAAGTTAAAAGAATCTACAATAAAGTCCCAAAAGGTAAAATTAATAGATAATAAAAATAATAATTATCGGGCATTATTTAAATATGATAATTTTAATATAGATATACAAGCAACCAATATAAGTAAAGATGAGTTAATTACATTAATCACCTCTATTATTAAATGAAATAATAAATAACTATAAAAATATAAGAAAGGATAATCAAGTCTTAGAATAAAAGATTCAAAAAGAATGATTATATAGGAAAAAATGAATAATAAAAAAATAATTTGTAGTATATTAAGTCTTTCCTTTATCGGATTAATTATGACTACAATAATTGTAATAAAACCAAATTATTCTAAAACAATAAACAATGAAGCTTTAACAAAAAATGATGTTAATGAAAAAGAATGCACTGATATAACTGATTTTTATAATAATGTTGAAACAGTAGTACCAGTAATAAAATTAGATAAAAATATTAAATTAGAAGATTTAAAAAATGAAAATACTGTAATTGTTACAAAAATGGAAATAATTAATAAAAAAGCATATGAAAAATTCATCAAAAATGTAGTCTTAAAGAAGAATGCTTTCTTAAGATTAGTAGATATAACAATCGAAGGAGATATAATTATAAGTGATATAAAATATGATAGTAAAAGTTCTAAAACTTATGTTTTAAGAGATTCAACTAGAGATGATTATGGAAAAAAGATAATAACTATAGATAAGTATAATTATATTGAAGAAATAAAATCTAATATAAAAGGAAAATCAACTAAAAGTTTAATTGTCTATCAAGAAAATAAATTAGATGACAATTACTTGACATTACTTACATTAGACACATTTATAGATTAAATAAACAAGGACACAAAATAAAGTGTCTTTTTAGTATCATAATTTTTAAATAAAGATATTGATTAAGTTTATTTATATGAATATATACGTGATATAATAATTACAGGTGATTTTATGAAATATTTAAAGAATTACAAAAAAACAGATTTTATTGTTTTTATAATAATATTAATTTTATCAGTATCAGGATATCTATTTACAAAGTTTAATGATGATTTATATAAAACAGAAATAATGAAAATAACAAAAATTGAAATAAAAAATCAAGAAACTTCGACTAATTCTTTAGGTTTAACAGAGATTTATTATGAAAAAAAATAACGGGAATTATTACTAATGGTATTAATAAGAAAAAAGAAAAAAGTGTTATTTATGAGGAAACATATTCGAAAATAGTAACTGAAAAGTATCATAAGAATGATAAAGTATTTATTAAAGATGATAACATTGAAGGTTTAAAAAGAGATACTTATTTATCGATATTAGTCATAATATTTGTAATTTCTATCTTTCTAGTTGGAAAATTAAGGGGTTGTCTTGCTGTTTTTAGCGTAGTAGTTAATACTTTAATATTTTACTTTGGGCTAGATTTATACTTTAAGGGTATGAATCTGTTATTCCTATGCTTAGCTGAATCACTAATTTTTACATGTTTTTCACTATTAATAGCAGGAGGAAAAAATAAAAAAACACTAACTTCTATAATATCAGTCATTATATCTATGATAATTCTTTTTATTGGAACTTTAATTATTACTAAAACAACAAATTATTCTGGCATTAGCTTTAATGATATGAGTTTTTTAACTGTACCTGTGGAAGATGTTTTTCTAGCTGAAATAATGATAGGAGGACTAGGTGCTATCATGGATATTGCTATTACTATTTCATCATCAATTGCAGAGTTAATTGAAAAAGATAAAAATATTACTACTAAAGCATTGACTAAATCAGGTAGAGAAATAGGAAAAGATGTTATGGGGACAATGATTAATGTTTTATTTTTTACATACCTCTGCAGTGGACTTCCAGTATTTACATTAGCAATCAGAAATGGCTACACTGTAAGAAATTATATAACAACAAACTTTTCAATTGAGATAACGAGATTTTTAGTTGGAAGTATTGGTATAGTTATAGCTATTCCTATTTCTCTTTTTATAGCTATAGTTATTTTTAAGAAAGGAAAGAATCATGAATAAAATTTTACTTTTAATATTATTAGTATTAATGATTTTAGTAGCTGGTAAAAGAGGTATAAAACTATTTATTTCAATATGTATGAATTTCTTAGTTTTATTGATAACCTTCTATTTTATAGCACTTGGAATAAGTCCAATAATTGTATCATTAATTGGTTGTTTAATTATAAGTTACATTGTTTTATATTTTGTAAATGGCAAAAATATTAAAACAGAAAGTTCATTAAAATCAATTGTAATAGTTTTAGCTATACTATCTGTTTTGATTTTTTCTATAACCCATATGTCAAGAATAGCCGGTTTTGGATACGAGTCATTTGAAGAAATAAATATGTTTTCTTATGATATAAAATTAGACTTTACTAATATTACTATATCTCTTATTTTAATTGGATTAATAGGTGCAACGATTGATTCTTCAATTGCTATTTCATCGGCATTATATGAAATTTATGAAAATAATAAGCATCTAACAAAAAAAGAACTATTTTTATCAGGAATAACAATTGGTAAAGATATTCTTTTAACGACAACTAATACATTATTGTTTGCATTTTTAGCTGAGTTTATGACTCTCTTAATCTGGTTTAAACAAGGAAGTTATACCATTGGAGAAATATTTAATGCAAAATCATTTTGTAGTGAATTTATAAAAATAATGTTTAGTGCCATAGGATGTATTATTGTAATACCAGTAACAGCACTAATAACATCAGACAGATTAAAAAATAATAAAAAAAATATATCATAAATATCAACCTAAATATCAATAGAATAAATTCCCTTGTTAGTAAAAATTATGCAATATAAGGGATAAAGAGTAT
>CANORV010000088.1 GCA_947569245.1 uncultured Mycoplasmatota bacterium
TTCATTTATCATCAGTTTTTGGCTTCACCAACACTACTTGACAAAGAACCTTTTTTTCTATAGATTTATAAAATCTCTAAATTTTTTATCTCTTATCATTTCTATTTCTTCTTTATATGGAGCTTTTATTTTATTTATATATGGTGTTTCCAAAATTTTAGGTATATCTTCTAGCCTCTTATTATATATAACGTTTAATAAATTATCAAACCCAATTGTTCCATAACCAATATTTTCATGCCTATCTTTATGAGTATTAAATAAATTTTTACTATCATTAACATGAACACATTTTATCTTATTAAGACCAATTATCTTGTCAAATTCATCTAAAACGTCATCGAATTTATTAATATCATACCCACCATCATTTAAATGACACGTATCAAGACATACTCCTAGTCTATTATTATCTTTTACTCCATCGATAATTCTTTTTAACTCATCAAAATTTCTTCCTAATTCTGTTCCTTTTCCAGCCATTGTCTCAAGTAAAATCATACAATTTCCTTTATCGTTAGTAAATACTTGATTAAGTCCATCAATTATGTTGTTTAGTCCCTCATCTACTCCAACACCAACATGACTTCCTGGATGAAGTACTAAATATTTAACACCAAGTTGACTACATCTTTCAAGTTCAGTGGTTAAAAAATTAACAGAAAATTCCATATTATTTCTATTAGCTAAATTTATAATATAAGGTGCATGAACAATTACCTTATCAAAATAAATACCGTTCTCTTTCATTAATGTTAATGCTTCTAGTGTTTTTTCATCTAAAATATTACATCTATTAGTGTTCTGTGGTGCTCCAGTATAAAACATAAAAGTATTAGCATTATAACTAATTGCCTCTTTAACACTCTTTACTAATTGTTCATTTTTATCAAATGAAACATGTGAACCTATATATAACATCTATTTAATCCCCCCCTATTAATTTTTTGAATAAATTGTTGCCATCCATTGAGTATACCCAACTGGAAGTTTAAGCCCTACTATATATGACTTAGGAGTTCCTGAATCCCATGAACAATCAGTATTACCATCGTCACAAAATAAGTTTTTTGATGTACCAGTTGGAGTTCCAAACAAAGACTGAATACTAACTGGTGCAGTATCTCTTGCATTTGCAAAGACTTTACTACTGTCTAATTTTTCTTCTAATGTAAGTGGTATATAATTACCTCTTTCATCCTGAGCTGCAAAATAATAATGATACTTAGGTTCAAGTGCTGTATTATAATTTACAATAATTACATAACTCTTACGATCAACATATTTATTACCAAATGATGATTCAAATTTACCACTTTCAAGAGGTACCATATTAAGAGAAACAATTGTAACCTCATCTAATTCTGTTGGCAAAGAATATGTACCAGCAAGGGCTCTATTTCTAACATCTTGAATAAATCTCATTGCCGAATTTATCCAGGCATCCTTTTTTGATTTAGAAATATACCCTGATACAGTAGGAACTGCAATTGCTAGTATTACACCAAGTATTACAATTACAGCAAGTAACTCTATCAAAGTAAATCCCTTATTATTCAATTTAGTATTTTCCCTATTCATAAGAATCCTCCCTATTTTTAAGCTACTACCAGTATATCATTACTTTCAAAAAAAAACCAGCTTAAAAATTATAAAAACTAACTTAAAAATTATTATTACACCAAAAAATGTAGACCACATCTTTTTTGACCATCTACATTTACTTTGCCACTTTAAATAAAGTGCTTTTAATTTTTAACTATAAACTTGTGTAACATTTACTGTTAATGGTGTTCCACTATTAGTATTTAAATTAACAGTAGTTCCAATAGCTGAACTAGTTGGCATTGCAGTAATTTCTAATCCTTTAGTAATTAATTCACCATTAATCTTACTATCCTCAGTTAGTGGAAATTGATTTCCTTTTACATCTTCACCAACAAAATAATATTTATATTTTGGATTAGTTTGATCAGCTTCAGTCTGAACAATAACTATATAAGTCTTGCTTTCTGAATAATCATAACCATAACCAGACTTCATTTTTCCAGTTTCAAGTTCAACTCTTTTTACAACATTAATAACCGTTGCATCATTTTGATAAATTGGTAATTCAAAAATACTAGCATTTGCTTTATTTTGAGCATCCCTAATATATTGTCTAGCACTATTTGCCCAAGCATCTTTTTTAGATTTAGTAATATACCCTGATACAGCAGGAACTGCAATTGCCATAATAACACCTAAAATAACGATAACAGCAAGTAACTCAATCAAAGTAAAACCGTTCCTGTTCTTTAACATTTTTTTCATTAACATTTTCCTCCTATTTTATACATTTAAAGTATAACAATCTAAGCACAGTTTTTCAAGAAATTTAAAATAATTGTCCTTTATTTGACACATTTTGACACTTTTAATGAGAAATAATTGTTGTCACGCTTTTTCCAGTCAAAGCTGTAAGCCTAGCTTTTATATCCGCATCTGTAAACTTAAAATCTGTCCACTTTTTTGATACCGTATTTGTCCTACTATCACCATTTAAATTGCTAATTACAGTAAGTGGAATACCTCTTCCAGAGCCATCAGTAACTGTACCTATTAGCTGAACATAATAAGTATAAGTATCATCCACTAGGCAAATTGCTACATAACTTCTATCTTCATCATATTTTACTCCCTCTGGATCACTGTCAAGATCACCATTGTTAAGATATGACAACTTTAAGACAACAGCTTGTCCATCAACAGGCCAATCAATATCTGTATCAGCACGAATTTGCGTTTCAGCCATTGACACTAACTTTTTAGCATCACTTACATAAGTTTCCTTTTTATTTTTGTCAAGTACAGATACAACATTTGGTACAGCAATCACCATTATTATTGATAAAATCATTAAAACACCAAGTAACTCAACCAAAGTAAAACCTCTACTATTAATTTTTCCCATAACTTAGCCTCCTTAGTATAAATAAATTATAACTTTTAATTGAGAAAATTTCAACAAAAAAGATTTTTTTTAGTTTCAATAATAAATGTAAAAATATAAATTTTTTCTCCAACAATATTTAAATTTAGCTTTAATCATAAAAAAAACAATACACTAATTTATTCTTTATACTTACTAACACAAAATATTTCCTTAAACCTATTTTAAACTTAATAGTTTTATAATTTAAATACTATCTTTTTTAAATAAAAAATAAATAATTTTATTTTAATTTTTTATAAAATACATATATTATATTTCCTTACTAATTTTTTTATAATTCATTTATCTAA
>CANORV010000089.1 GCA_947569245.1 uncultured Mycoplasmatota bacterium
AATTCATTTATCATCAGTTTTTGGCTTCACCAACACTACTTGACAAAGAACCTTTCCTAACTTTTTGTTGTTTTTTATTTATTTTTATTCTTCATCAATTGGGTCTTCCCCATCCAATTTGACTAAAACTTCTCTAGGTTTTGAGCCATTTTGAGGTCCAATTATTCCTCTTTCTTCTAACAGGTCAATAATTCTTGCAGCACGATTATATCCGAGTTTAAATCTTCTTTGTAAAAGTGAAGCACTAGCTTTACCAGTTGTGATTACGAATTCTACAATATCATTATATAATGGATCATCATATTCTTCTTTAGCATCTTTTACATCATCTAATGAGGCTCTAGATGAATCTAATTCTGGATTTAAATTCATAAATCTCTCATCATATTGGGCCTTTTGCTGTTCAACTGTAAAATCTACTATTTTTTGCAAATCTTCATCAGATACATAAGCTCCTTGAACACGAACTGGGTCATTTTCACCCATAGGTAAGAAAAGCATATCACCTTTACCAAGAAGTTTTTCTGCTCCAGTTGAATCCAAAATAGTTCTAGAGTCAATACTTGATGATACGGCAAATGAAATACGAGATGGAATATTGGCTTTAACTACACCAGTGATTACATCAGTTGATGGTCTTTGAGTTGCTACAATTAAGTGAATTCCTGCAGCACGAGCCATTTGTGTAATTCTCATAATTGAATCTTCTACTTCCTTACTAGCAACTAACATTAAATCAGCTAACTCATCGACAATAACAACTATGTAATACATATGTGGTATTTGAGCGTCGTCTGGTAGACTCTCATTTTGTTTATCGACCCATTCATTATATGTCTTAATATTTTTTACATTTTTTTCACTGAATTTGTCGTATCTAAGTTCCATTTCATGAACAATTTTCTTTAAGGCTTCATTTGCTTTTCTTGGGTCTGTTACAACAGGAATTAGTAAGTGTGGTATACCATTATACATACTAAGTTCTACCTTTTTAGGGTCTACTAAAACAAGTTTTACTTCATTAGGTTTAGCACGCATAAGAATTGATGCTATGATACAATTTATACAAACGGATTTACCAGATCCTGTTGCTCCAGCTACTAAAAGATGGGGAGTTTTATCAATCTGACAAGATATATTTTTACCCATTATATTTTTTCCTAAAGCAACTTCTATAACATCAGGTGATTCCTTTATTTTTTTATCTTCTAATATTTCACGAAGGCCAACAGCACTAATTGATTCATTAGCAAGTTCTATTCCAACTGTACTTTTTCCAGGAATTGGTGCTTGGATACGAACATCTTTTTTGGCAAGGGCTAAAGAAATTTCTCTATTTAAACTTAGAATTTTGTTTACTTTTGTTCCGCTTGATATCTCTAGTTCATATTGAGTAACACTTGGTCCCACGTTTACTTCTACTACTTTAGCACTTATTCCAAAATCTTTTAGAACTTTTTCTAATTTTTCAATATTTGTTTCGATGATTTGATTGCTGTTAGCATTCTTTTTATTTTTAGTTTCACTAATTAAATTTAATGGTGGTAATTTATATTCCTTGTTTTCATAGTTGTTGATTACTACATCTTTTACATCGTCTAAATCACTAGCCACTTCTTCTTTTTCTTTTTTAGTTAATTCGTCAATACTATGAATTCTAATACGATTGTCAGGTTTAGGAATTGGCTTTTCACTTATTTCCTGTTCGTCTTTGCTAGCTAATATTTCTTCATCTATTCGTGGCATTTCAATGGTTGAATCATTTACAACGACATGCGAAGTTTTACTTTCTTGTTTTTGTTTTTTTGTTGGTTTTATTTTATTTATAAAGTTACTTAATATATCTTGGAAAGATAGACCAAATAAATAGAACACTCCAAGTGCTATAAAAACACTTGCTACAATATATGTTCCAACAATTGAAAATAATTTGTAAAACATAATTGAAAATACTGCTCCTAATACACCTGCTCCTTCTAATGATAATAGTGAACCATTATTTATATTTTGAAAATTGTGAAGAAGGTTATCTGTTGTATCTTTAAAGATTATTAAAACATCTTTGGTATTTTCTTCGACATATCCTAAATGAGCAAAAACAATGAATCCTAAAAGAAGAAGATATATCCCAATTAATCTCGAAGTGAAAAAGTCAGGCCACTTTCTTTGCCATATTAAGTAGCCACCTAATATTAAAAGGCCAAAAAGAAGAATTTGATAAAAGGTTCCTACTAAAAACATTGCAAAGCTTGCTCCAATTCTTCCAACTATACCAAGTGGTTCTGGAACAATACTTAAAATACAAATTATAATTGTTAGTAGTCCAATCAGTTCTTCTTTATGGTCAAATGATTTTTTTTCTACTTGCTTTTTCTTTTTTTTCTTTGCCATTTTGTTACACCTCTAGTCTCTATATTCATTATAGCAAAACGAAAATTGTTTGTAAATAAGCTAGTGATTAGGTGTCAAGTAAAAAGAAAAAAATTATATTTATAAGTAGTTTAATTGTTTACATAGATAACTGAAATGGATTATCTATTGTTCCTGTTCCTGATATGATTTTAACTTTCCCATCTAAATAAAGGGTTGGCTTGGTTGGCAAAGAAGCTCCTGCACTTGTGGAACTATTACTTTCATTTATTTTAAGTACTGAACCACTATTAGAGCAAGTAGGTGTTATAGCAAATGACTTAGGTACATGCATCCAAGAGCTAGAAGAACAACTTCCCCAATTGTTTGCCCAATCCTTAATTACCCTATTTAAACAGTTATTTCTTCCATTTACACTTCCTGTTCCGGTTGTTGCAAATCCATAATCACTTGTATAAATAAGAGCAATTTTTCCAGTCCATGTAGTTGGATTTCCACTATAAACATTTTTTCCTCTTTCCACATTTCTATACCAATCAATTGGTATAAATCTTGAATAGGTAGCATTAGCAAAAAAAACTCCTAAATACCATAAGGAATCTTTTATCATATTTCTGTTTTCTTCTATTATTGATTGATAATAACTTCCATTAAGATATGTTTTTAATGAAGCATTTGCCCAATTATTTTTACTAGCACTATCCCATTGCAAATTACCAATTGATTCTTTTCTTATTATTTTTAGTCTAGTTGCACTATTTCCTTCACCATCTACTATGTTATTAAAACTTCCAA
>CANORV010000090.1 GCA_947569245.1 uncultured Mycoplasmatota bacterium
ATGCGATGAATTTGTTCGAAAAAATGTGTCTAAAAACTTGACATAAATTCAATTTGTACTGTCAATACCCAAAAGTATGGTAGTTTTACTGGTAAATTTATGGTAAAAAATCTACCAAAAAACATAAAAACAACCTAAAATAAATACAAAAATAATATACAATACCATATTATCATCTTGACTAGTTTTAAACAATAAACTAAATTGTATTTTTTTAGTAGTCGAATAGTAAACTAAATTGACTTCAAATAGTAAACTAAATCGGTTGCGAATCATTTGCCAAAAGTACACTAAATCGTATTTATATTGATTACATTACCATATTAACAGAGTGATTATGCAATGTCTAGGCAAAATTCTTGCAAATTTCGTGCAAAAAAGTGGCAAAAAGTATGCAAAATTTGTGCAATTTCTTTGTTTAACACATAGGTAAATAGTAGAAAAGGAATTGATAATTTTTTATTATTTTAATGATTTAATATATTGTTCTAAATCGTTTAGTGAAATAGCATTACTTAAGTTTTCTATATAAAGAGTATTTTCATAATTAAATGCTAGAAAAGTAATACCTTTAATAATAATTCTATGGGGTTCTACATATTGTAAATTTGTGTGTTCTATCATCTTTATATTTCCATTATAAATAATAGGTATAGTACCACAAAAACTACAAATAAACTCAATCTTATTTTTAAGTGCTTCTTCCATTTCGATTTTTTCATTCTTTATTGTTACCATTTTAAGAATCTCCTCACTTTCTTACAAAACAAAAAATCAATTCCATTTCTAGAATTGATATTTATCTTTATGCTCTAACTATAAAAGTTCGAGCAGATTCTTCTCTGGTGCGGGTAACAGGAGTTGAACCTGCACGTCAATGACACTAGATCCTAAGTCTAGCGCGTCTGCCAATTCCGCCATACCCGCAAAACAATGGTGGACCCTGAAGGACTCGAACCTTCGACCGTCCGGTTATGAGCCGGATGCTCTAACCAACTGAGCTAAGGGTCCATTGCTATTTAATGATAGCACATCTTTTGTAAGGAATCAATACCTATTTTTATTTTTTTTATATATCTGTGAAAAAAACTTAATTGCAAAAGTAAATTCCACCCTATATTTTAAATATTAAAAACTTACTTGTTAAAAATCTGATAAATTAAATTTGTATTACTAACTAAAATTAATTTTATAATTAAACCTTAGCATTTTTTGGTAATATGTATTATTTTATAAAATAATATTTAAAATATTACCAATTTATGTTATAATGAAAACATGAAAAAAGTTACAAAAGATGAATTAATTAATTTATTAAAAAATAAGAATAATCATACATTTAAAGAATTAGCAGAAATTTCTGGATATCATCAGAAATATTTAATAAGATTAAATAAAGAATTAAAAAGGGACAATTATAAATATGTAAAAAAGAAAAAAGGAAAAAAAGCTTATTCAAATGAAATAAAATATAATATCATTAATGACTATTTAACAGGTAGTTATAAATCATATAAAGATTTTTATAATGAAAATAAAAATTTATATGATGAAAATTTTAGTTATTCCCTATTATGTAAGATTTTAAGTAATGTTAAGACTAAAGATGATGTTTTATTTATAATGAAATATAAAAAGAATAGCGTTAACTATCTTTTAGCAATTGATTATCAAAATGAAGTAATTTTATATTCCATAGAGAGTGAAAATAATGATTTAAAAAGTTTTAAAAGATTATTTCATCATATTTTGCTTCATCATGGTACTCCTAAAAATATTTGTTTTGTTGAATGTTGTAAAAAATTAGATAAAGACATTATTGATATTTTAGAAAAATATAACGTTCATTATATTCCTTACAAAAATATCTATCGACATATTTTAAATACTGCTCTATCAAAAAAAGAATCTCATTTTAAAGTACAATATCAAATAACTGATATAGATGAAGAAGATTTTTGTGAATTTATTATCAGAAAAACAATTGGTGATAACCTGATTCAATTTAAAAGTGACAAATATATGATAAAGTCATTTGCTATAATTAAAAAAAATAAACCAGTTATTCTATATTATAATTCTAATGGTTGCTTATATATAAAATACAGAAATATTAGGTATGAAGTTATTAAATTACAAGTTTGATTTTTCTTTTTATTATCCTCTTATATAAAATTAATATATTATTTAAATAATTAGATTAGTAAATTGGAGATAATTTTTAGTCTTATGCATACATATTAATAGGTGATTAAATGAAAATATTTGCTAATAAAACTAATCTATATAACAATATGGAATTTCTTGAAAATACAGTTAAAGCTCCTAAGCCTTTAGAAGGTGTTGGTTTTAATGTTGCAATAACTAAGGATAATAATTTTGTTATCTTTAGTCCGGTTTTGAATAATCAAACGACAATTTTGACGATTGCTAATAAAAATTTAAATGAATTAGCGTCACTAGATTTATTGACACTTGATTATGTTTTAAAATTTTATAATGAACATAATACTACCCTTAAAATCTTTTTAAATCTACTTCCTTCGAGTATTCCAATAATTTCTGAAGAAAGTTTAAATATGTTAAAAAACATTAATAAAAATTATGCTGTTAAGTTTTTAGAAATAATAAATAAATATCCAGATCTTAATTTATATATTGGAAGTGTAAACTCTTCACTAATTCAGCTGTTAAAAGAAAAATCTTTAAAATATAAATTAGGAATTGTTTTATTCGGGGGAAATCTAAATTATATAGACGTTGATTTTTATGTTTTTGGGACAGGATTTTTGAATGATGAAATTTTTAAACAGCAGCTTGATCTTGGTAAAGAAGTAATGCTTTATGTTGGTACAAGTAATGATATGTATATTACTTATGAATATTTTAGAGGTGAAAAATCAACTGCCCTAGCCCAAAATATTTTTAATGATATTTATTTTTTAAATGATTATCCTGTACTATTTATTAAATTATTTTCTTAATGTAAATTTTCTTTTTAGAAAACAGCATTTTAAAACTACGGTTCTTTGTCAAGTAGTGTTGGTGAAGCCAAAAACTGATGATAAATGAATTG
>CANORV010000091.1 GCA_947569245.1 uncultured Mycoplasmatota bacterium
TGAAGAAAAAATCCTATATAAATAGGACTTTTATTTTGGATTTAACTTCACATAACTTATAATACTTTCTTGTATTCATGAATACAAGAAAGGGATGATGAAAAATGGATACAAAAGAATTAGATATGACTATTAAAAAGTTATTGGAAAGGATGGTGAATGAAAATCATGGTATATCAACAATACAAAAAACAAGAAGTGTTCTTAATAAATTTTATAAACACTGTAAAACAAAAGGATTGACTAATATAAGCATAGATGTAATTAAACAATTTTTATTGATTGAATACAATATAGATTTTAATAATCATACAACAAATGAAACTAGATCGATAAGACCATTGCTAATTTTGTTTGAATTTTATAGTACTGGTTCTTATTTAAAATCTCATCAAAGAAAAAGTAAGGTTACAATTCCTGATGATTATGTGGATATCTATGCTAAATATAATGAATATATTAATGTATTGAATATTTCATATAAAAGTAAAGAAAGAAAATTATGGACTGCTAGAAAGTTATTTAATTTTTTTATTGATATTAGTATAAATGATATTACTCAAGTAACATGTGAAAATATATATGATTTTGTTAATACTCTTACTCATATAAAAATTAATACATTAAGAACAATCAAAACTAATTTGAGACAAATATTTAACTGGCTTTACCAAGAAAATATTGTTTCAATAAGTGGAAATAAAATATATCCAATAATTAGAAAAAATCCACCTACTGAAATTTTATCTTATTATACAAATGAAGAAATCAAAAAAATTGTTGATGTAATTGATACAACGACTAGTATAGGTAAAAGAGATTATGCTATTATATCTTTACTAATATATTATGGTATTAGAATTGGTGATATAGAGCATTTAAAATTCGAAAATATTGATTGGAAAAATAATAAAGTAAGTTTTATTCAATCAAAAACTAATAATTTATTAATTTTGCCATTGATTAATGAAGTAAAACTGTCTTTGTTGGATTATATAAAGAATGCAAGAAAGCAAAACAATCATGATGAAGAATATATATTTTTAACTACTTGTGCCCCTTATACTAAATATAAAACAAGTTCAATGCAAAGAAAAATTACTAAATATATGAATGATGCTGGTATTGATTATAGTAATAAACATCATGGACCACATTCATTAAGGCATAGTTTGGCAACTAATTTATTAAACGAAAATATTCCTATTAGTTCAATATCATCGATATTAGGGCATTCAAATACTAAAACAACTGAAATTTATTTAACAGTTGATGAAAAACATTTAAAAGAATTATCTTTAGAGGTACCTACTTATGATTAATGAATTAAATATTTTTAATGGACCATTTAAAGATATATTACCAAAATTTATAAACTATCAACGTGCTCAAGGTTATGATTATGGTGCTTCAATAATTTATAGATATAAAGAACTTGATGATTTCTTTAAAAGTAAGAATTGTAATAATATTGAAATCAATGAGGATTTGTATAATGAATGGATTTCATATCGAGATGGCGAAAAGAAAACAAACCAAATGAGGCGAGTAATTGCTATAAATGTATTTTCTAAATACTTAATTAATGAAGGATATCATAATATTTATATTAACCCAAATAAAATGAAATTCACTTCTAATTTTATTCCTTATATATTTTCGAAAGAAGAAATAAAAAATATGTATAAATCAATAGCCTATTTAATTGATAATAGTACAAATAAAAATTATATTTCCTTTAAAGTTTTATTCTCACTATATTATACTTGTGGATTAAGGCTTTCAGAAGCTATTAATTTAAGATTTAAGGATATTGATTTAACGAATCATAGTATACGAATAGTTAATAGTAAAAATCATTCTAATCGACTAATCGTATTAAGTGCTTCTATGTTTAAAATATTAAATATATATTATGATAAAGTTTATGTTGGTAATGATAATGACTTTATTTTTAAAAATAATATCAATAATCAAATAAGAAAACAAACTGTTCAACAGATTTTTAAAGAAGTTCTTATGCTAAGCAATATTCCTAAAAGGGAAAATCAATTAGGTCCAAGAATCCATGATTTAAGGCACACATTTGCCATTAATTCTTTAGAACAAATGATGCAAAAAGGGTTTGATATGTACACTTCACTACCAATATTATCAAAATATTTGGGTCATAAAGGAATCAAAGAAACAGAATATTATTTAAGATTAATACCTAAATATCATCAAAATATAGAAAAATTAAATAATGAATGTTTTGGAAAAATATTTCCTGAGGTAGAAAAATGAAACATAATTTGAGTTATTATATAGAAAATTATTTTAATAAATATTTACTTAAAGAAATTGGAGTTTCTAATAATACAATTATATCTTATAGTAAAACGATTATTCAATTAATTAGCTACATTAATTCTATTGGAAAAAATATTACATTTCAGGATATTAATAGTGATTTAATTGAGGAATTTTTATTACAACTAGAAACAGAAAAAAATATATCTATTTCAACTAGAAATCAAAAGTTGGCTTGCATTCATTCATTATTTAAATATATACAAAAAAGAGAGTTATCTTGCTTTGACTTATGTAACCAGATTTTAAGCATTAAAACAAAGAAAACTCCAATATCTATTGTATCATATATGAGTATTGATGAAATAAAGATATTGTTATCTACTCCAAATTTAAAACAAATGAATGAATACCGTGATTTTACAATTTTAACTTTATTATATGAAACTGGATGTAGAGTTCAGGAATTAATTGATTTAAAACTTAATAATCTAAGAATAAATGAGTATTCAAGTATTGAATTAATTGGAAAAGGTAATAAAGCACGTTTAGTTCCTATCAGTTGTGGGGTGAAAAAAATTATTGGGAAGTATATCAATGATTTTGAAATTATAAATGGTGATGAGTATCTATTTAAAAATAAGTATAATAATAAATTTACTAGAAAAGGAATCCAATATATTATTGATAAATATGTTGAATTATCTAGAAAAAATAATCCTACATTATTTAAG
>CANORV010000092.1 GCA_947569245.1 uncultured Mycoplasmatota bacterium
ACCAAGATACAGGTATAAAATCTTTAATGATGAGACTTATAGTGGTTTAACTGAGATAGAAGATAGAGTTCAAATAATTGAGGTTGAGTTTGAATCAAAATATACAACACCATCAAATGGAAGTCATAAAAATGAATGGTTAACTCATCCAGCATTTACAAGTTTTAACTCAAATGGAATGTGGGTAGGAAAGTTTGAAACAAGTAAGTCAAATGATGCTCCTGATAATTCAATTAATTTTTTTGGAATACAAATAAAACCAAATGTAGTAAGCTATCGAAATATCCAAGTAGGAAATGCTTTTTATACAAGTTATGCATATAAAAGAGAAATGGATTCTCATATGATGAAAAATAGTGAATGGGGAAGTGTAGCCTATTTACAACACTCTAAATATGGTTCACAGATGAGCGTTAGATTTAATAACAATAGTAACTTTATAACAGGATATGCATCAGTTAATGAACCAACCTGTGGCTGGACTAATGATAACCGTGACTGTAACAAATATGGAACAACAAGTGATATAACAGTTCCTTATAATACCGAGACAGGGTACCTTGCATCAACTACTGGAAATATCTCAGGTATATATGATATGTCAGGGGGTGCTTGGGAATATGTAATGGGAGTAATGACTGATTCAAATGGTAAGCCATTATCAGGAAGAAATGCAAGCAATCACTCGGGATTTATTGGTGGATATGGAGAAGGAGGAAGTCTTGCATCAGGATATTCTTGGCCAGAAGAAAAATATTATGATAAGTATGCCTATGGAACAAGTTCTTCAGATTTTACAAGTAGTCATTTAGGAGATGGAACTGTAGAAATGGGTCCATTTAAGAATATAATATATGCCAATAAAACAAGACAGATTAGTTCTTGGTATGCCGACTATGCCTTATTTGTCAACACGACCAGTCCTTGGGTCTTACGTGGTGGTGTTTGCCATAATGGTTCAGAGTCAGGTTTGTTTGCGTTAGGGGCTAATTATGGCTCAGTCTACGAATACCTTGGTTTCCGAGTTGCATTAGCACCATAATTCAAATGGTTTTAGTCTATATGACAGGGGTGATATAATGAGAAAAACAGTTAAAGATACTAACTACCAAAAACGTAGTATCAAAAATATATTAACATGTAATGAAAAATCGTCTATGGGGGGAGGAAGCCTTTCATCAGGGTTATCATGGCCAGAAGAAAAGTATTATGATGAATATCCTTATGAAACAAGTTATTCAGAGTTTACAAGAGGTTACTTAGGAGATACAACAGTAGAAATGTGTCCTTTCAAAAGTATAATATATATTGCTAATTTGGCAAGATAAATAAGCTCATGGTATTCCAATCATGTATATTTTTTATCAATGACAAGTCTGTGGTTTACTCGTTGTGGTGTAACTGAAACTCGTTTATTTGCTTTTTGCTATGGTAATGGTTCATCAACTAGTAATAATAGTTTTAGGATTGTTTTAAGTATTTAATTGTATTTTTCTGTCTATAATTTTACTTAAAAATTGACACATTTATATACCATAATATTGACATTTTTTGAATATTTTAGTATTCTTAGTACATAGAGGAGGGAGAAAAATGGATTTTGTACAAATTTTGGCAGGTGATCCTTGTAATGGTTTATTGCCAGTAGTTAAATTCCTTAGAAATGGTATTTTCCCAATAATTCAAATTGGAGTTCCTATTATTTTGATTGTTATGGGAGCTATTGATTTAGGAAAAGCTGTTTTATCTAGTGATGATAAAGAAATTAAAGGAGCTACAAGTAAGTTAATTAAACGTTGTATTGCAGCGGTTGCAGTATTCTTCGTTGTTACAATAGTTACTTTATTAATGAATTTATTTACATCAGCTGATACTGGTGTTGAAGGAACTACTAGTTGGTCTGCTTGTTGGAAAGCTGCAGGTAATTAGAATCAAATTGGCAATAGAAATATTGCTTTTTTTGTTTTTTTATGCTACAATATCTTTCCATTAGAGGTGATGGATATGATAATAAGAATGCTTAAAATATTTTCTATGAGTATTGTTGTTATGATATCTTTTTTTGTTACTAACGTTAGTGCTAGTAATTCCTGTACTTATGATATTTCTTATATTGGCTATTCTAATAATGAAGAAAAAATTAGACTTGTAATTAACTTAGATGATAATCAATTAAATGAATCTTGGAGTAAAATTAAAACTGATAGTAGAAGTCCTATTGATAATATAAATAAAAAAGAAGGATATACTAATAAACTTGAGTTTAGTGATTTTAAAGATAACGAAAATACATTTTGTCCAAATATTAATTATACTATTACTAAAGATAATAATAATGGATTTAGAGTTTATATAGGAAACAAAAGTTCTGGTTATTTAAATAGTGTTTCTCCTAGTAGTCAAGATACAGATGATGATATAGACATTAATGATGATAAAAATAATTCTAACAATTTAGATGATAATAATTTAACTAGTAATAACCAAAATAAACCTGATTCAGATGAATCATCAAATGATAGTGGCTTAGAAAAAATAGAATGGGATAGTCTTGGAGAAGATACTGATGGAACTTGTTCTGAATCAATTGGTGAAGTAATAAATGATTTACAAAGATACTTTAACATGATAAAAATATTAACACCAATTTTACTTATCGTATTTGGTTCCATTGATTTTTTATATGCTACATCTCTTATGAATAATAAAGATGTAATGCCAAAGGCAATAAATAAATTTATTAAAAGATGTATTGCAGCACTAGCTATTTTCTTTTTACCAATGATTATAGAATTATTACTTACACTTCCAGGTCTTCCCTCAATTGAAGATGTACTTTGTGGATTAAAATAACAATCATTTTAATATTGTATAGGGTGAATTGTAAAAGTAAAAGCCAGAAAAATTTTATGTAACTATAGTGTAAGAC
>CANORV010000093.1 GCA_947569245.1 uncultured Mycoplasmatota bacterium
GAGCATTTCCTTATATAGCAATGGTTTGCTCATTTTTACTGTAAAACTCAAGATTTTATCAATAAAATTGCATTTTGACAAGTCCTTTTTTCTACTTTATTACGGTTTATACTAATTAATCAACAAAAATAGCCAAAATTTCTCTCTAATCAATTATTAATTTCATTTTATTACTTAAACACATATGGATTAGCTTTTGTACCATCTCCACGTACGTATCTTGCTGTTGGAACAATATTAACAACTGGCCTTGGATAAGCAGTAGAATGTGCACTGGATAACATTAAACTAGACATACATTTATAAACATTATTTGTTTTTGCAGTATCACCTGTAAGTAACCACCAAGTTCCATCAAAAGTTGATAAATAATTATAATTTTGACAAGAACCAGAAGAAGGCCTCAAACAATCTTTAGCCAAAGAAGCATTCATAAAATCAAATACTGGAAGTAATCCAATAGTTTGGTTTTCCATAATATCAGTACATTCTACATTAACACTTCCTGTTTCTGTATCTTCTCCACGTTTGCCAATACACAAGTTTTTATCAATCATCATAGCCCTATCTTCTGTACTAAAGAAATTACTATTATATAAATTTACTAAATAATCATGAATTCTACTAACACGGTAATCATTAATTCCAGCCTCAAAACTCTTCTCCTCATTATATCTATCATCCCAAACTTGTTTTTCAAGTAAATCATCTAAAATTATTCTAACATTACCCTCTTCATCAATTTTAACTATTCTCCAATTATGATTAGCAAATTTAACATAATTATTAGGATTTTCACCACGATAATAATAAGTATTTTCATTTTGATATAAACCTTGTCCATCATCTACAACTTTTGAAGTATTCAAAATTTTCTTATAAAGTTCTAATGTTCCATAACTATCTCCACAATTTAAATAAGGTGCATAATTATAAGAATAATTAACATTTGTAACAATTACCTTGCCACTACAAACAGCACCATTCTTAATATATTTAGATAAGTCTTTCATAAAACCTGCATTAGTCAATTCACCATCAGAAATACTTACCTTACCTCCAATAGTCTTAGGTAATTTATCCTCATTATCATCATAATATTTAATTGCAGCACTTTTCATTATATTCTCAATTTCACTATAAGAATATTTTTTAAAAAACATATTATAAACAAGTAAAAGTACAACAATAAGAACTACTACTAAAACTATTCCTAAAACCCCAAATACCAACATTTTCTTTCTCTGCTTATCAGTCACATTAATCACTCACTTTTTATAAATTATATTTAAATTATACCAAATTATAAAAATATATACAACAAATTTTCTTCATTCAAATAACTTTTAACCAATGCCAAAGTACCATAAAATTATAAAACTATCTTCATAGAAAAAATTTAATTTCGTTAAATATTAATAAATTTTAAAAAAATAGGTACTTGCCCAAACCAATTATTAAATTAAACATAAATTAAAAATGAAGGAGAGATTAAAGTGAACGACAATTATAATAATTATCAATACCCAGATATGAGTATTTTAAACAAATTTTTATTTCAGTCAAATCAACCAGCAAACAACAATATGATGAATATGAATAATAATAACAATCAAAATAAAGATTTGACAACCCCATATGATGGTTTTATAAGGGGTAACCTATTTAATAGTCTATATAATCAATACAAATTTTATAGACCAATGAGACTTGTTCCAAATAGTGAACAGGCAGAACTTTTACTTAATGTTGATCAATTAACATTTGCTTCTCATGAATTAAATTTATATTTAGATATAAATCCAAACAATCGTGAAATGATAAAACTTTTTAATGAGTATCGTAATATGGCAAATGATGCTATTAAAAAATATGAAGAAAAATATGGTCCATTAACAATAGATTATACTGACAATACAAATGTTTTCAGATGGGAAAATGATACATGGCCATGGGAAATGGGGGAATAAAAAATGTGGAAATATGAAAAAAGACTTCAATATCCTATATCAATTAAGAAAAAAGATATAGCTTTTGCAAAAGTGTTAGTAACACAATATGGTGGTGCTAATGGTGAATTAGCAGCAGCACTTCGTTACTTAAATCAACGCTATACAATGCCAGATAATAGAGGAAAAGCCCTACTTACAGATATTGCTACTGAAGAATTTGCACACATTGAAATGATTTCAACTATGATTTATCAATTATTAAAAGATGCAACTGTTGATGAAATAAAAAAAGCAGGTCTTGATTCTCACTATGCAGAACACAATTTAGCATTATATCCAACAGATGCCAATGGTGTACCATTTACTGTTGCTTATTTTGCAACAACAGGAGATCCTCTTGCAGATTTAAGTGAAGACATGGCTGCTGAACAAAAGGCACGTGCTGTATATGAAAATTTAATTGACTTAACTGATGATCCTGACGTTATTGGACCACTACTTTGGTTACGTCAAAGAGAAGTAGTACACTTCAATCGTTTTAAAGAATTATATGATTATTATAAAAACAATCAAAAAGAACCACGCTAGGTTCTTTTTTAGGTTCTATAATAAATAGTGTTGGTGAGTAAAATCACTGACACTATTTTTAGTT
>CANORV010000094.1 GCA_947569245.1 uncultured Mycoplasmatota bacterium
TAGATACATAATTAACTTGTGTATTTTCCTTTAAAAATTTAAAAGTTTCATTCATTTTAATAACCTCCATCTATCGTAATGATTTCACCATTTATATAACTTGATTCTTCATTTGCCAAAAAGTAAATTGTTTTTGCTATTTCACTTGGTTCTCCAAATCTACCCAAATGTATTTTTGATTTTTCACTATCAATATAATCCTTAGGCAAGTCTTTATTCATATCAGTATCAGCCCAACCAATAGCAATTGCATTTACTCTTATATTGGGCTTAAATTGTATAGCTAAGTCCTTTGTTAAACACTGTAACCCAAGTTTTGAAACATTATAATCCAAATTTTCAGGTGAAAGCACTTTTGTTCCACTTGTAGAAGAAACGTTTACAATAGTTCCTTTTTTCATAAATTTTGAAACTTCTCTTGAAGTGATAAAAGCACCAATTACATTAACTTCTAATGTCTTTTTAAATTCATCAATTGTAATTTCTTCAAAACTTCTATCATAAACAATACCTGCATTATTAACTAAAACGTCTATATGACCAAACTCATTTATAATTTGTTCTATCATATTTTTAACTTGCAATTCATTTGATACATCTGTCTTAATTGCTAATGCTCGAATTTTATACTCATTCTCAACATCTTTTCTTAATTCTATTGCTTCTTTTTCACTATTATTATAATTTATAACAACATTATATCCTTTACTAGCAAACTCTTTAATTGTTGCTTTGCCAATTCCTTTAGAACTACCTGTTACTAAAACAACTTTTTCATTCATAAACATTCTCCTAACGTATTTTCTTTGTATAACATTTTATTTCTTTTTTACTTACTTCAGAAACAACACTATTTCTATACTTAAAATCTAATTTTTCTATAATTTTTGGAGTTATATTATTTTCAGAATAATGACAAACTATAACTTCATCGATTCCATCTTCTTTAATTTTATCTATCATACTTGCAACAGATTTTAAAGCATAACCTTGTTTTCTTTTTGATGGTCTAATTCCACAAGCAATATGTCCTATTGTTTGTGTCCCTAATGGTTTTAAATTATGCCTAATTTCTCCCATTCCAATTAAATTTTCATCATCAAAAATAAAATAAAAATCTGAACTTTCAAAATAGTCTACATCATAATCAAATATTTTACCTTTACTATAATCCTCTACAACTTTTAAAACTGCATTATAATCTAATTTTTCAATAGGATTACCACAATCATATTCAATTATACATGGAACATAAGGACCACCAAATTGTTGCCATTCATTTATCATTTCTTTATATTTTTCTTTATGTTCCAAAGATGGTTTAATTAACTTTATCATATATAGAATCACTCCTTTTTAAGATTATTTTAGTTGATTAAAGGTTTTACTTGATATTTATATTATACTATAATTTTTTTAATACTTGAATAGTTTATGCTTAATTTATAATGACAAATCAAAATCCTCTTTATCTTTTTCATTATGAGATTTCTTGCTAGTTTTAAAATAACTAGGAACATCTGCATAATCAAACAATTCATCTTCTTTTGTTGTACCTTTAGAAATATCTTTAACATCATACATATCAAATTCTTGATTATCATAATAATCCTTTATTTCACTTGTAGTAGCTTCTTTTGTTTTATCATTACCAATTTGTAGTAATTCTCTAAAAAAGTGCTTAATTGCCTCTAAAATAGCTTTAATATAGGTTTTTAAGTTATTGTTTTCTTCTGTTAGATTATGATTTCTAGTTTTTAGAGATTTTATTTCTCTTTGCATATTTTGATTTTCTTTTTCTAATGATTGATGACTTTTAGTATAAGTATCAACTTCATTAAATAGAGATTCTAGTTTTGGTTGAAATTCCATTGCTTTTTTAGTTTCTTTTATAACATTTTGCATACTATCAAAAGTATCTTTTCTAACTTTTACATATTCTTTATCAATAATCGTATTTTTTGTCGTTTTCATTTTTTCTTCAAAATCAGTCATTGCATTATCTAATCTTTTGTTGATAGTTTCAACTTTGTTCTCATAATATCTAGTCGTTTTCTTAAATTCTCGTACTTTTTGATGTTTAGCATTACTGCCTTTAATTCCTCGTTCTAGATCATAACCTTTTTCTTGCAATCTATCGTTATAAATATCTTGTAATTGTGATAAGTGTAATTTGTCTTTAATATATTGCTTTTTAGAAATGGTATATCTCTCTGTATTTGTTCTTTTATCTAGTTTTTTAACAAGTGGTACAACTACACAATGAATGTGTGGTGTTGCCTCATCTAAATGGAGAGTAGCATGTAAAACTTGCTCTTTGGTATAACCTAAATCATTATAAACAAAGTCCATACAGGTATTTGCCCATTCCAAAATAAAATCTTTGTCTTTATCCTTGAAAAACTTATTAGTAGCTGTGAAAAGTAGTTCATCAGCAACAACACTTTTAGATTTATTTAACATTTCACTATAACTTCTTTTTCTATCATCACGTTCTGTTTTTT